>CAZYRU010000065.1:0-4568 GCA_964649995.1 uncultured Gammaproteobacteria bacterium | reverse complement strand
TTACAATAAATTTATCTGGAAGAAAAAATAATTTATTTTTCTGAATATTGAGCCGATACCCAACCGGAAGCAGTAGCACTTAATTTAATCTTGTACCAACCTTCCTTTTCCTCCAAAAAATCGTATTGTTCACCTGGTTTTACCCGTGCTGATTCTGAAGCATTAAGCGACGGTTCCTCTCTTACCCTCAGCCAACCTGTAGGTGTATCTTTAATAGTTATTTTACCTTGCGGCTTTTCCTGATTACTAAGTTGCGCACTATCTGAAGCTTTTAACTCATCTTCTAATCTTTTATATGATTGATCAAGCGCCAACTTAATCTGGGCTTTAACCCGATAACCGCCATCAACATTTACTTTTTGATTTCTGCGAAAAAAACCAGGCATAGATACTGACAACTCATGATCTCCTTTTAAAACATCAGTTAAAATCAACGGCGCTACTCCTTTCTCGTCGTTATCTAAATAAACTATCGCTCCCTGAGGCTCACTCTCAACACTAATCTCACCATAACTAGCATTTTTAGGTGGTTTTTCCATTTTAAAAACAGTAAAAATCTCACCTGCAGAGGTAATATCCGACATACCTAATTCACGATTGATATAAGTTAAAGCATTTTTATTAATAGTAATCTTTCCCTGCCAAGAAGCAGTTTCAGTCGCTGTTCCTTCTGGAATTAACTTAAGCAAATATTCTCCTACTTTATATTTCCCTTCATAAGGAGTCTTGCCTACTGCTACATTATCAATAAAAACACTTGCTACCGGCGAAGCAACCACCCTTACTACCCCAATCTCATTTTGCTTATCCATTAACAAGAATTTGATCACTAAAAAAATACCAAAACCCACTACTAAAAGAAGGAAAAAAATTAGTTTTTGCTTCATAATTGTTTTTATTTTAAAACCTTCTAATTCGAATTGCAACTTAAAAAAGTATGCTAAAAAAACTAGTGTATAATAGAAAATTAACGATTCTAATTATCTTAATCTTCTTTTAAGTTTTATTGAAAAATACAAAATTTTTTATCTATCTTTGTATAAGCAACAAACAAAGCTTCCCGGTAAAACCGGGAATGATAAGACGCCATTTGTCATTTCTGTATTAAGCGAGAATTGAGGAAAAGACTTATAAAATTCCTAATCAGGTCAAAGATAACAGAGTTTCTTAATTACGAACATTGTTTTTTCTCCGTCTTTGCTGAAAAAAACCTTAAAAAATAAACTCAATCTAAAAACTAAAATATGCTATTATATTAACCAATGATTAAAGAAAAAATTAAGCAAAATTTAGATCAAATTATTAATCAATTAAAGATCAAGAATATTAAATATAATTTAGCGCCACCGGTTGATCTTCAATTTGGTAGTTATACTACTAATTTATCTCTTAAATTGGCTCAAGCGTTAGCAAAAAATCCTTTAACAATAGCGCAGATGATTAAAGATCAATACCCTAAAGATAAAAATATTGCCAAAATTGAGATTGCTCCACCTGGTTTTTTAAACTTTTATTTAACGCCTGCTTGTTTACTCACAGAAATGCAGGCAATTAACCAATGGCAGAAATATATAGTACCGGAAAAGAAAAAAATTCTCTTAGAATTCGGCCAACCCAATACTCATAAACTACCCCATATCGGCCATCTTTTTTCTTATATCTTAGGTGAAGCATTAGCCAGAATCCTTACTCAAGCTGGTAATCAGATTATGCGCCTTAACTATCAAGGTGACGTTGGACTCCATGTAGCTAAATGTCTTTACGCTGTACAAAAATCTGCTAAAAATTTAAAACAGTTAACCACCTTGGAAGAAAAAATTAACTTTCTGCAACAATGTTACCAAATCGGCTCGGAATGTTATGAGAAAGATCCTCAGGCGCAAATCGCCATTCAGTTAATTAATAAAAAAATTTATGAACAACAAAAAGATATTCTTCCGCTCTGGCAAACCACAAGAACATGGAGTCTTGATTACTATAAGTTTTTTGAGAAAAAATTAGGTATTACTTATGACCGTCACTATTTGGAAAGTGAAACAAGCAGTGAAGGTTTAACTATCATCAAGCGTAATACCCCGGGAATTTTTCAACAAAGTGCTGGCGCAATTATTTTTCCAGGAGAAGATTATGGTCTTCACACCCGTGTCTTTATTAATCAACAAGGTAATCCCACTTATGAAGCCAAAGACATTGGTCTAATTACTTTAAAAATCAAAGACTTTGCCCCATTTGATCTTTCACTAGTAACAACCGCCAATGAGCAAAATCAATATTGGAAAGTAATAATTATGGTAAGTGAACTTCTTTTTCCCAATTTAAAAGGCAAGCTAAAACATTTGGGTTTTGGAATGGTTAACTTAACTACTGGCAAAATGGCCTCACGTACTGGCAGTATTATTAGTGCTTTTTCCTTGTTGGAAAAAGTCAAACAAGAAATTATTAAAAACTATAAAACCACCGATGCCTTGGCGGAGAAAATTGCAATCGCAGCAATCAAATATTCATTTTTAAAAAATGAGGCTAAAAAAAACATTACTTTTGATATTAAAACCAGCATTGCCAAAGAAGGTGATTCAGGCCCATATCTACTTTATACTTATGCTAGAATTACCAGTTTGCTGACTAAAATACCCTATTTCCCACCCCAAATTGAAATTGATAAGAATCAATCCTTAACACTGAATGAAACTGAACTTATAAAAAGAATTATTCAGTTTCCTGAAGTATTTGCCAATACCGTCAAACTGCTTGCTCCACACCTGATTATTAATTATTTATATAAATTAGCGCGAGAATATAATAATTTTTATCAACAAGTACCTATCTTAAAAGCCAAAGAAAATAAAACTCTTAAATTATTAATTACCTTCTTAACAAGAAAAATTATTGCAGACGGTTTGTATTTGTTAGGGATTGAAACGGTTGATAAAATGTAAAAAGATATGACCTCATTTATCTGTTCCAACTGTGGCTATGGCTCCTCTTCTTGGTATGGCAAATGTCCGCATTGCCAACAATGGAATACTTTTGTAGAAAATAAACTAGGGGCAGAAAAAACCGAAGAAGCAACAGTACAATTTAAACTCAATAATTTAAAAAAAATTTCCCCGCTTACCAAAGAAAGACTACAAACAAAAATTTATGAATTTGATCGTGTGCTAGGAGGTGGCTTTATTCACGGCGAAGTAATTCTTTTAACCGGTGAACCGGGTGTAGGTAAATCCACTCTCCTTCTTCAGGCCTTACAAAATTTACTTACAATCTATATCTCAGGTGAAGAAGCTGAAGAACAAGTTAAAGAACGTGCTATGCGGCTGGGAATTAAGCTTGATAATATTTTTTTCTCCGACACCTTACAAATAGAAGGAATTATTACCGGTCTAAAAAACCTCAAACAAAAAATTGATCTTTTGGTAATTGATTCTATTCAAACAATCTATTCTCAAAAAGTTGATTCGGCTCAGGGCAGCATCGGTCAGCTGAAAGAAACCACCAAACAACTAATTGAATTTGCTAAAAAAAATAAAATCGCCGTCTTATTGGTAGGACATATTAATAAAGAAGGTGAAATTGCCGGTCCTAAAACTTTAGAACACATGGTTGATTGTGTGCTCAACTTTGAAGGAGAAAAAAATTCTAATTTTCGCCTACTAAGAGCGTTTAAAAATCGCTTTGGCCCCACGGATGAGGTAGGAATTTTTGAAATGAAGCCTCATGGTCTATGCGAAGTAACCAATCCTTTGGTTTTTTTAAAACCTGAACAAAAAAATATGATAGGTAAAGCAATTGTTGGCGTTAATGAGGGCAAACGCCCTTTATTTTATGAAGTACAAACCTTAGTCGTACCTACTACTCTTACCATCCCCCGTCGCATAGTCAAAGGCTTAGATTTTAATAAAGTCCAACTTCTTTTGGCGGTTGCCCGTAAATATTTAAACTTGAAATTGGATAATTTTGATATTTATGTTAATATTGCCGGCGGAGTCAATATTACCTCACCAGCGGCTGATCTAGGGTGTTTAGCCGCTCTTTTATCTTCACTCAAAAATAAAACTTTAAAAAAACAGACTCTATTTATTGGGGAAATTGGTTTATCAGGAGAAGTCAGTCCCATTTATTTGGAAGAAAAGATTATTCTCGAAGCAAAACGGCTAGGTTTTACCAATATTTACTCCTCAAACAATATCGCTACCGTAAAAGAACTAAATTCTATCTTTGTGGTTTAAATCAATTAATTAAGAACTTTTTGAGCAAGATGCTATTGGCGCAGAAAGTTTTTTTTAATTACTGTTTTCTTCCCATTAGCACCTATAACCTCAATCACCAATTCATTATTCGCTTTTAAAAGTGGAAAAATATACTCAAAATTTCCCTCTTTATCGGGATAGATTTTTTCGCCCAAGATATTAACTACTGCATCCTTTTGGGTCTTAGCAATAATCTTAACTCGATCAGTGCGAAAAACTGTCTGGGTAGTGGGTGAGATAAAAACAACTGAAGGAGGAGTAAAATATAGCTTTAATTGATAGAAAAAATATAAAGCAAATAATAAAACAATCAGTATTGCC
>CAZYRU010000064.1:0-4657 GCA_964649995.1 uncultured Gammaproteobacteria bacterium | reverse complement strand
TAATTCTTTTGCCAAATAAATTTAATTTAAAACGAGGTAAAGATTCAAAACGAATAATTTTACCATTGAGATTTAAGTTACCAGTTTGGGTAGTGGTGATCAAGATATTACTTGAGATTGATACTTTATTTCTAGTTGAACTGACTCCTTCGATTAAGGGAGGTGGTTGAGATTCAACAACTAAGGAGTGGTAATAATCACCCTCAGGGGCACCTTCTGGAATTCTGATGCGTAAAAGTAGTTGTTGACGACCGGCGGTTTTAAGAAAAAAAGGTTGTTCTAAAGCTAAATCGCTATTATCAAGAGAAAATCTAACCGGACTTTCTGCTTCTTTAAAAACTATTTTTCCGTTTTCTTTTATCTCAAGTGAACTAATGTGTGGTTTTAAAATTACGGGATCACCATGATTGCTGATGGTATAGGCAATTAAGATGCTTTTTCCCGGTTTAATAATTGTTTCTATTAAAGGAGGGGAAATAGATAAAGATGTTACCTGGGCATTAACACCAGTAGTAATAAAATAACTAAAGGCCAATAATGTTAATAACCTCTTTATTAAGAGTTTCATAATATTTAAATCTCAAAATCTAAATTTAAAAGTGATATTATTCTTTTGTATTTTAATTTTTATTTATAATAATTTTGATCTTTGATCTTAATTTAATATCCCGCCGTAGCAATAAAATTAATAATTGTTTGATAGGTGCCTGCTGCTTGCAAAGGGCCGATGTTGGTTTTAAGAACAATTGTTGATTGATGTGTATACGGACGTGTAGGTTTTAGTGTTACGTCGTTATTTTCCATAATAATTTGCGGTTCGTCACCTAGGTCTTGAATAGGAAAGGGACGATAGTATTGAAAATTCAGAAAATCGTTGGGAATATCTTCTCCCAACATATTATAACCAAAACCTTCAGTAGTTGCAGCAATCCAAAGATTAGCAGTAGTTTTTGAACAACTTTTTCCCGGATCGCATTGAGTATCGGGAATAAACTTAAGGCCATTTAAGGTTTGAAATCGAGTTTGGGCAATCGCGCTAACACTATATTTATATTCTCCGCCAAAGGAAACAATGAGATTAGCGCTGGCTGTTGCTGGTTGGTAGGGTTGAAGTTCGCCAAAATTGATATTGGCATTAGAAACCGTAAAAGTAAAGGGAATAATTGAGTGAATGTATTGGAATCCGGCCTTAACAATATAACCGTTGCGAGCAAATTCACCAGCCGCCAACTCACCTAAAGTCGTTGAGAGATTAATATTACTATCTGAGGTCATTTTTCCTGCCTCAGAATTAATATTAGGCATTTGAATTTTATAACGAGAAGATTCCATCTGGGCAGGATTAGCAACAATAGTGGTGGGGATGAGTATTTTAATTAATATTAACAGCACTAGGAAAAAACCTGCGCTTTTTTTAGCCATGTTTTTTAGTGAGTATTTTCAAATTTTTTAATCAGTTTTTCAATACGGATTAAGTTTTTTTTAATAATCTCCAGTTGTTTATCACCCATAAAATTATCCACTGCCTCCTGCATATTTTTCAGATGGTTTTTAATTACTAAAGAAAGAAAAAGATAAGTTTCCTGCTGACTTATTTGATTTTTTTTTCTTTCTTGTTGTAAATCGAGATATTCTTTACCTAGATACATGGCAAATGGAGTTAAGAAGGCAAGAGAAAGGAGAGTAAGATAATTTTTAAAATCAGGTTGAGGGGGTAGAGTAAGAAAAAAATAAACAATAAGATTAAGAGTAGTAATTACGGAAATAATAGGACTAAGTAAGAGGCTAAGGGCAAATAAAAGAAAATAGATTAAGAAAAAAAAAGGCGAATTTAAACGGCCGGTATTATTTACTAAAATGAGGATAACAAAGGTAAAGATTATCGCCTCGATTATTTTTGTAGTAGAGTTAGAGAGGAAAAATTTACGGCTAATAAAAAGAATTATAAATAGCAAAGCCGATAATTGAAGATCATAATTTTTAAGTTGACTACTGCTTAATAAAAAGGCACAGAAAATGCTTAACAATAGCAGACCAGTTGAGATTAATTGTTTTTTTATCATAAAAATAACTAATTTAATATTAGCAAAAATCCTACCTTAAAATAAGGATAATATGTTAAAATAAACTACTATGAATAAAGATCGTCTTACAAAAACAAATTTTACTACTGATATTGTAGATGAGCTTAAAAAAGTAACCTGGCCTACTAAAAAAAAGACTATACGTTTAACTTTAATAGTGATTGTCATCTCCTTGATTATTGGTTTATACATCGGTATAATAGATATTTTATTAACTAAAGGTTTAGAGTTTGTAATGAGTTTTAAATAAAAAATATGGCAGATTTATCCCCAAAATGGTATGTTATTCATGTGCAAACCGGCTATGAGATGCGGGTAAAAAAAGCACTGGAACAGAGAATAAAAAGCTTAGCGGTAGAAGATAAAATTTTTGAGATAGTAATTCCTACACGGGAAATTGTTGTTGTAAAAAAAGGTAAAAAAAACAAAGCTAAAGAAAAGGTTTTTCCCGGATATGTTTTGATTAAGATGATTTTAGATGATGATTCATGGTTAGTAGTGCGGACTACAGAGGGAGTTACTGGTTTTGTAGGAGCTGGTTTAAAGCCTACTCCTATTTCTGAAAAAGAGGTGCAAGCGATTATGAAATTTGTAGAACAAGAGCAACCTAAATTTAAAGCTAAATTTTCACTGGGTGAAGCAGTTAAAATCACTGACGGTCCTTTTGCTGATTTTTTAGGATCAATTGAGGCAATTGATGAAGAAAAAGGTAAGGTCAAAGTCTTAGTGTCAATTTTTGGTCGCGAAACTCCGGTAGAATTAGATTTTTTACAGGTCACTAAATTATAACTCTTTTTTAAACTATGGCAAAAAAAATTAAAACCTTAATTAAACTTAATTTACCCGCAGGAGAAGCAACTCCAGCGCCTCCGGTTGGTCCAGCTTTAGGTCAACACGGCATTCCGATCATGGATTTTATTAAAGAATATAATGCACGTACTGCTAAACTAAAAGGGCAGATTATTCCGGCGGTAATTACTGTTTATGAAGATCGTTCCTTTACTTTTATTACCAAACTACCTCCGGTTGCGGCTATGATTAAGAAGGAACTGGTTTTGACTAAAGGATCAGGTAAGCCCAATACTCAAAAAGCAGGGAAACTAACTCAGGTTCAACTGGAAAAAATTGCGAAGGAAAAACTACCAGATTTAAATACTACCGATTTAGCGATGGCAAAAAAAATTGTCGTTGGTACCGCCAGAAGCATGGGAGTAGAGGTTGAAAATTAATTAAAATAATTTATGGGAAAAATTAAGGCACGCTTGATTGGCGATTTAGAGATAGAACAAAAACAAAAAGAGGAGCAAAAAAGAAAAGCTCAAGAAAAAAAACTCAAAAAAAAAGCCGAACCAAAAAAAGTGAGTGAGGAAGAAAACAAAAAAAGTGAAATAAAAAAGTTATCAGCTTTAGAAAAAAAATCAGCCCTTAAAAGTAAGAAACAAGGTAAGAAATATCAAAACGCTAAAGCTCAAATTGAGGCGAGTAAATTTTATTCACTAGAAGAGGCAGTTTCATTATTAAAAAAGATTAGTTTTACTAAATTTGATAGTTCAGTAGAGTTGCATTTAAATGTAGACAGCGTTGGATTAAAGGGAGAAGTGAGTTTACCTTATTCAATCGGAAAAAAATTACGCGTTGCCATTTTAGACGATGCTCTTTTGGCAGAGATTGAACAAGGCAAAATTAACTTTGATGTTTTGATTGCTCATCCTGCTTTTATGTCTAAGTTGGCAAAATTTGCACGTTTACTCGGACCGAAAGGTTTAATGCCTAATCCTAAAGCCGGTACAGTTTCTAGCGAACCGGAAAAAGTTGCAGCAAAATTCGCTCAAGGAGTAGTGAGGTGGAAAACTGAGGCAAAATATCCTCTCATTCATCAATTAGTAGCGAAGCTTTCGGCAGATGAAAAAAATATTGTTGCCAATATTAAGGAATTTATTAAATCAGTTGGTAAAAATCATATTAAAAAAGCATTTATTAAAAGTACGATGAGTCCGGCGTTGAAAATTAATTTAGAAACGGTTTAAAAATAACATCCCTTTTTATTTATCTCTTGTTTTGCTAATATATTAATTAATGACAAATGATGACATTTATGACCAATATTGGCAGTATCTTTCTCAAACCCAAAAAGATCTTATTACCGAAGGCGAGATCATTATGAATGATGTCATTAGAAATAATCACTATCATTTTAAGGATTACTCTTTTTTAGTTTTTCCTTTTGCTAAAGCTTATGAAGGATTTTTAAAACAATTATTTAAAGATATTGGTTTTATTTCTCATCTCGATTATATTTCAGATCATTTACGTTTGGGCAAATTACTCTCACCTCATTTAATTGAAAAATTAGGCGACCGCTCATTATACCAAAAAATTAGCGATTCTGCTGATAGTAAACTAGCAGATCAAATATGGGAATGTTGGCGAATTGGCCGCAATCGTATCTTTCACTATTTTCCTCATAATCTTAGAGCCATAAGTTTTACAGAGGCAGAGGAATTAATTAATCGCTTAACACAAATGATGTTTACGAGTTATAAAAGACTTTATCTTAGAGATTAATTATCATT
>CAZYRU010000063.1:0-4988 GCA_964649995.1 uncultured Gammaproteobacteria bacterium | reverse complement strand
AATATAAATGCATATCCCAAACTTTTTTGAATCTTCTAAAAAGCCCAGAAAGCGACATTACCTGTAATACAAAAATCGTCTATAATACCCCTATTCTTATTATATTAATAATTATAGCTATTACTAAAACTGACCCGAAAATATTCCCTAAACCGGCAGGATCACCTCCTGAAGACCATTTGCCCGTAAAAAATATATAAGTCACTAACGGAATAAAGATTAATAAGCTCACAACCATTTGAATTAATATTAGCCAAGGACCAAATTTTACTAAGAATTCTTTAAATTTATTAGGCAGATGAAAAGGAATTTGTTTAACAAAATAAAGATTTAATGTCTCCTCTATTTTATTTAATAGTTGTTTAAGAACCAATATTCGTTTTTCCATATAAAATTATCTTAAGGTAAGAATAATTAAATGTCAATTCAAGATAAAATTAAATATCAAATCTTAAAATCCAAAATTTAAAGATTAAAAAGCCAAAGTTAATTTTAATTTTGATTTTTGCGATCTGATTGTCTTTAGGTTTAAAGCTTATTTATAATTGCAACTTATCAGAGATTTATAAACTCTTCCTGAATTCTCGCTTAAAGACGGGATAAGAAAAACAGCAAGGAAAAAATTTAATAGTGCTGGTAATTTTTAAGCTTTTATAACTCTTCTACATTATGCGCAGTACTTTCACGAAAACCTGCAGGAGTGATTTGAATAAATTTAGCATTATTCTGTAATTCCTTAATCGTTTTTGCATTGCAATAACTCATTCCCGAACGTAATCCACCCAAAAGCTGATAAATAACATCCGCTACCTTTCCTTTATAGGGAATCAAAGCTTCTACTCCTTCGGCAACAATTGTGTTTAATCTTTTTTCACCGGTGTTACCCAACCTAATTTTACGATCGGCAGAAGCTAAAAAAGAAGCTGATCCGCGATGCACCTTATATTTCATCCCTTTGCGCATAATTATTTCTCCCGGACTCTCATCAGTTCCAGCAAACCAACCCGCCAACATACAACTGGAAGCACCAGCAGCAATTGCTTTAGTAATATCTCCTGGATAATTTGTCCCTCCATCAGCAATAATAGGAATTTGATATTTTTTAGCATAACAAGCACACTCCAAAATTGCACTAAATTGAGGAACTCCTACTCCCGCTACCATTCGAGTAATACATAAACCGCCCGGACCAATACCAACTTTAATAGCGTCAACTCCACAGGAAATAAGATCTTTTACCCCTTCTTTAGTTGCTATATTACCACCAATAAGATCGATGTCTTTAAATTTTTTTCTGATTTGTTTAATCGCTCTTAATGCAACATCATTGTGTCCATGAGCAACATCAACTACCAAAACATCAACTCCTGCATCTACCAAAGCTTGAGCTCTATCTAAATAATCTTTAACTACCCCTACTGCCGCGCCGACTCGATAACGACCTTGACTGTCTTTAGTGGAAAAAGGATATTTTTCATAGTTGGTCACTGACTTAGCCGTAATTAAACCTTGTAGTTCTCCTTGTTTTGAAATTAAAGGTAATTTTTCAATTTTATACTGTTGAAAAATTTTTTTTGCCTGAGCAAAACTAATTCCTATCCGAGCAGAAATTAATTTTTTGGCCGGTGTCATCAAATCCTTTACTTGCTTCGTGGTATCAGTAACAAATTGATAATCACGATGGCTTAAAATTCCCATTACTCGATTCTTTTCATCCACCACAATAAAGCTGTCCACACCATATTTTTTACTTGAGTCATAAATTTTTCTTAAACTACATTGAGGATTTATTGTATAAGGACGATCTAAAATAAAACCTACTTGACGCTTAACTTTGCTTACTTCACTTGCTTCTTTTTCAATGGTCATAAAACGATGAATAATACCTATTCCTCCCTCTCGCGCCAGCGCAATTGCCATTGCTGATTCAGTTACCGTATCCATATTGGCAGAAACAAAAGGCAGATGTAAGCGGATGTTTCGGCTCAGGTATGTAGTGGTAGCAACATCACTTCTGTGATCAATAAATGACCGCTGCGGGATTAATAATATATCATCATAAGTTAACCCTTGCTTAATCATCATAAAAATATTTTTGCTCCTTTTTAATAAAATTCCCTTCTTTCTGACTTAATGAAGAAATTTTTTTCATCATCAATAATTTTTATCAGTAACACTATTATTTCTAACAAACCTTAATATAAATGTCAATCGTCTTTAGATTCTGAAGATATAGGCTAATGTTTTTTATCATCATCTATTTGATCAGGGGATTGTTTTCCAGAAAAAGCCTCGTTTTTTAAAACTATTAATAATAGTATATAATTAATAATTAATATTTAATCATGAATATTGGTATTTTTGATTCAGGTCTTGGAGGTTTAACTATTTTTAAAGCAATTGCCACTCTGTTACCTCAATATAATTATATTTATTTAGGTGATAATGCTCATGCTCCCTACGGTAACCGCTCTCCTAAAATTATTTATCAATTTACTCTTAAAGCCATTGAATTCTTACACCAAAAAAACTGTGGTTTAACTATCTTAGCCTGTAATACCGCCAGCGCCGTTGCCCTAAAAAAGCTCCAACATCAGTATCTGCCCCAGAAATACCCTCAAGGTAAAATTATTGGAGTTATTAAACCTACGGCAGAAGTAGTGGCGGAAAATAATTTTTCCCGCATTGCCATTATCGCCACTTTAGCTACCGTTAAATCTCAAAGTTTTGTAAAAGAAATTCTTAAACTAAAGCCCCAAACTGAAATTAAACAACTCGCTACTCCACTATTGGTACCATTAATTGAGAACAATAAAATTAATGCTAGAGAAACAGATATAATTATCCAAAATTATTTAAACCAACTGTTGCCCTGGAAACCACAATGTTTGATCTTAGGCTGTACTCATTATGGACTAATAGCTCATAAAATCAATCGTCAACTGAAAAAAAGAAAAATCTCAATAATCAGTGAAGAAACAATCATAGCCGAAAAACTAACTCAATATTTAAAAACACATCCTCAACTAGAAAAAAAATTAACTAAAAATCATCAAAGACAGTTCTTTGTCACCGATATAAATAATTTTTATAAAAGACAAGTTAAATTATTTTTTAAAGCAGATTTTAAGAAAAAAAACCATTTAGAATTAGCAAGTTATAAACTTTAAAAAATAGAATAAAGTTTAATTTAATTAAACATAACTGAACAAATACTATGGGAAATATTCAATGTCTCAATTTTACTCAGCGTATCTATTTACTAGTAAAAAAAATTCCTCCCGGCAAAGTAATAACTTACAAAGATATTGGTTTATTTTTAAAAACAAAAGGTTATCAAGCAATTGGACAAGTGCTTAAAAAAAATCCTCAGCCTCCGTTTATCCCTTGTCATCGTGTAGTAAGAAATAATGGTATTCTGGGTGGTTATTGTGGCAAAGTTAAAGGAAGCAAGGTTTTATTAAAAAAAAGATTGTTGCAAAAAGAGGGTATCCCATTTAATGGTGATAAAATTATTAATTTTACTCATTATCATTGGCAAATAACCTAAAGCTGGGATATTACTTCCTGAAAAATTTGCTGATAAAATTTGGCTTTTTGCGCCATCAACTCTGGCGACAAAGGCGCACTTAACCTTTCCAACTGCACTCCCATTCCTTCTACCGGCCCCATTTTACCATTAAAAAATCCAAAAATTACTCCTACAAAAGCACCGTCAGATCTAAATTGTATTCCCCCTGCCCAACCGTAAGCATAACGTAGTTGTTGTGCTTGTTCCAAGAGCTTAAGTTGATCCACTACCTGACCATCAGAATTTTGTTTAGGACGAAAAAATTGTTGATAAGCATTTTCATCTAACTCTGCTTGAAAATGTGCCTGACGGACAAAATTAATTACCTCATCTAAATCGCTCTCAAACATCGCTTGATGATAATATTTTAAATGAGCATGAATGATTAACGATAAACCGTGCCAAGCATTAACAAAAGAAGGTTGAGTAAGCTGATCCGGAGTAAAACCAGGTAAATTAATGGTAAAACCCATTTTATCTGCCTCGATTTGTGCCTGCGGCCAATAGGAAGCTAAAGAATCATTCTTGAGAAAATCTACAATACTTTGCGCTGCTAATAAACTTAACCGATCATCCCATCTTACTTGTTGACGAATAGCTTTAATTTTTTCCGGAGTTAAATCTGCAAACTCATGCCCAAATTTCCATGTATGAAGATGAGGGTATAAAACACTCATCAACCCCTCACCATTAAGACAACCGGCAGAGTTATTAATTCCAATATAAACCGGATCGCCTAAAGTTAAAAGTTTTTTAATTAACTGTGACTGAATTTGTAAATTTAAATTTAAAATTGTAGGCGGCAAATCATTAAAAGCCGGTGGCGCCTCTTTGCCTAAATCAAGACTCATAATATCAAATTCATCTCCCCAACTGCCCACCGGTACGGTATAAAGACCACGCAGATTATCAGCGGCCTCATAATCAAAATCTTCAACTTTGGCTAATGTAGGCGATAAAGAACGAGTGGTAGCAATTAACCGTTTATTATTATTTAGCTGTGAAGTAATATACAAATTATGATAATTGTCTTCACTTACCCACCAAATTTCCCCTGTTTCATCATAAGCAAATATACTATTAATCAGCATTTCTTGTAAAACTTTATGTCTTTTTAGAGTGTCTTTTTGATATAGTCGTTTAGTCTCAATATTAGGACGAAAAAATTGCATCGGGACATTAACCCGATAAGGAGTGGAAAAGCGAAGCTGTTCGCCAGCTACGTTCATAAAATACCTTTAATATTATCATATGCTTAAACTGTTTTGTCATTATTATTAATAAGCGCTCGTTATCAAAAAGTTAAAAAAAATAAAAAATTAAACCGTAGATATAAATTTATTAATGAAGTTTATTATGTTAGGTACCGTCCAAAAAGTGGCACCTAAAATTGTCACTTTAACTTGATTTAGTATAC
>CAZYRU010000062.1:0-4989 GCA_964649995.1 uncultured Gammaproteobacteria bacterium | reverse complement strand
TTAAAATTCCGGCGAGTTTTTTACCAAAAAATTAACAATAAACAGATTAAAAAAATTAATAGCGATAAAATGCTATAATACTTTACAAGGATTTTTTTTCGGGATGTAGTTCAGATGGTTTAGAACACACGGTTCGGGACCGTGAGGTCGGCGGTTCAAGTCCGCCCATCCCGACCAACTTAAACATTGCGAATTTGACAAACAATATACTCCTGAAGAAGAAGAGATTGCTTTTTACTCACTGTTACCGAGCAACAGTATAAGGAAAAACTTATTTATCTTTAACAATACAAGTGTGAATAAATTTGTTTTTTTAATAAATTAAGCAATTATTAATTTTTATTAATGAAAAACGAATAAGTGTTTTTAAGAGAAATTGATAAAGCGTTTTATGTTAGAGATTAGCTTACTTTATTATCTATTTTATGCTCAAATAGTTATATAGACTTTATATGTTTATAAATAACTATTTAATATTCAATCCGACTATCAATACTTTTTTTCAGCGTCATATAATCAGTATATTCTAAATTAGCTCCTATAGGCAGTCCATAACCTAAACGGGTAATTTTAAAAATAAAATTATTTTGTTCTTTGATTAGTTGTAATTTATTTTTGATATACATTGCTGTTGCTTCTCCTTCCATATCTGGATTGGTAGCTAAAATTATTTCTTTAATTTCTTTGCCATTTTGCTTGACTCTTTTTAAGAGCTTATCAATAAAAATATCCTCAGGTGAGATATGATTAAGTGGATCAATGCGGCCATGAAGAACATGATAAACTCCTTGATAGATATTAGCAGTTTCAAATGATAAAATATCCAACGAGTCCTCGATTACTGTAATTAATGATTGATTGCGTTGGGGATTAGCGCAGATTTCGCAGACGTCATTTTCGGTAATATTGTAACAAATCTGACACATTTTAGTTTTTGTTTTTACTTGGGCAAGATAACCGGCAATTTCCTGTAAATCTTGTTGGGGTAGACGCAGGAGATAGAGCGCTAGTCGATTAGCGGTTTTTTGACCAATGCCCGGCAATCGTTGGAAAAAAAGAGCAATTTGTTTCAAATTATAAGGTAAATTAGCCATTTTATCTTAAATCAACTTTTTATTGATCTTAGTGATCAATGAGTAATTATATTTTATATTTGTATAATATCAACTACGATCAGGGGTTTACGTCCTCGTTCTTGAAGAAAGAACTCTTCTAATTTTTTACCGATTTCTTTTTTAATATTACCTAGATCTTTTACTCTTTCCCCTTTGGGTTTGGTAAGAGATTGGATTAGTAACACGGCATTTTTGAGCAACTTTTGTTCATTTTTTTCATAAATTACACCACGGGTAATGATTTTAGGTTGAGTAATAAGTCTGAGTTGGTTATCAAAAATAATAAAAGTAATCACAATGCCGTCTGATGCTAAGCTTTGTCTATCTCTTAAGATAAGGTTACCGACATCTCCGATTCCATAAGCATCAATATAAATATTGCGAGTTTCTACCTCTTTTCCCAGTATGGCCTTATTCTGAAAAAACCATAAGGTTTGACCTTCATCAAGCATAAAAATTTTGTCCTTAGAAAAACCTAATTCTTCCATTAATTTTTGATATTGGCGTTGGTGTCTAATAGTTCCGCCAATAGGAATAAAATATTGAGGATTGGTAAATCTCGCCAGCAGTTTTAGATCTTCCTGATTACCGTGGCCTGAAGCGTGCAGTTCTTCTTTAATATCACCATAAACTACATCTGCTCCCTGCAGGGTAAGATCTTCTATTAAGGCATAAACCTCATTTTCGTTGCCTGGAATAGGATCAGATGAAAAAATGACTTTATCGCCTGGTTTAATAGCAATATTTTTGTTTTGGCGGTGTGCAAGTTTAGCTAGAGCTGAGTCATATTGTCCTTGTGAGCCGGCAGCAATCAAACAAACTTTATTTGGTGGTAGTTTCATTACTTCTTCTTCTTTAATCTGTAAGGATTTGGGAATGGGCAGGTAATTAATTTCGGTAGCAATTTTGGTATTTTCTTTCATTGAGCGTCCTAAAAAGACGATTTTTCGATTGAAGGTTTTGGCGGCTTGTACACATTGTCGAATGCGGGAAATATTAGAAGAAAAGGTGGTCATAATAAATTTACCTTTAGTTTTACGCATCTCATTTTCAAAAGTTTGGCCGACAATATTTTCAGATAAAGTCAAACCCTCTCGCTCTGCTCCCAGACAATCAGATAAAAGACATAAGATACCCATCTTGCCGGCTTTAATAATTTCATAGAAATTAGGGGTGGGACCGTAGGGAGGCGTCAGATCAAACTTAAAATCAGCACCATGATAGATAGTGCCGGCAGGTGTTTTAATTAAAATATGGGTAGTATCGGGAATTGAGTGGGTGACATTAATAAATTTTACCTGAAAATTGCCCAAAGTGTATTCACAGTTGAAATCCACTTGATTAATTTTAGGCCGCTGGTCAAATTCCTTAAATTTATTATTGACAAAAGCGGCGGTAAGTTTGCTGGTAAAAATTGGAGGGCGGCCTAAAGGCGAATAATGAAAAGGAAGAGCAGAAATATGATCTTCATGACCATGAGTAAGTAAAATTGCTCTAATTTTATCTAATTTATCTTTAAGGTAGGTAATATCAGGAATAACAAAATCTACTCCTAATTCTTTTTCTTGGGGAAAACCAATGCCGCAGTCGACAATTAGAATATCTTTTAAGAGATCGTCTTGATAGAGTTCATAAACATACATATTTTTTGTAACACCCATTATTCCGCCTAAAGGTACAAAGTGAAGTTTATAAGTATTCATAGAATAATAATTAATTAAAAATTATTTAAAGTATAACATTTGTTATACTTTAAGTGTTAAAAAAATATTTAAAACCATATGGCCATTGATGAAAAAACCATCCTAAAAAAATTAGCCGAAGTTAAAGATCCGGAATTAAATATTTCTATAGTGGATTTGGGCCTGATTTATAAAATAGAACTAAATGATGATCAATTAAGAGTGTTGATGACTTTGACTAGTTATGCTTGTCCTTTAGGACCAATGATTCAGGATGAGATAAAGGAAAAATTGCAAGAATTGGGAATAACTAAAATTAAATTAGATATAGTTTTTGATCCTCCTTGGAGTTTGGAAAGAATGAGTGAAAAAGGGAGAAAATTATTGGGAATTTAGTGTTTAAACATATGGCAAAAAAAGGTACATTAGGCGAAAATATTATTGAAACGCTTGATAATTTAGGTAAAAATACTGCTAAAAATAGTGTTGATGCGCTTAAAAAAAGTTTTAATCCTTTAACTCAAGTAGAGACTAATCGACCCTCTCACTTAAGTAGTACTGCTTCTAATCAGGAACGACTGGAGAAAAAAAATAATTACACCCAACTTAATGTTGATAAATTAGCCAGTCAATATCAAGATCAAGAACAACAGCAGTTGGCGCTTGAGCGGCAAAGATTATTTAAACTGGTGAAGGCCGAAGAGGAAAGATTAAAAAAACAAAATCAGCAGCAAGAGTTGGTAGTAAAACAAAGGGAGCAACAAGAAAAACAAACAAAAGAGCGAAAATCCAACAGTCAACCTCCGCTTTTTAATCCCAAAGGTAAAGAAAGAATGAGCGTCTTTGGTCGACGCAGAAAAAAAACTAACTTTCAACTGGAACAATCGGTTGAATATCGACAGAATGCTGGAAAATAAATCTTATTCAAGATAGAATTTAAGCTCTTGGGCAATAATTGGCGCAACCGAGACTTCTTCAAGTTTGGCGATTGCTTGATCTTTTTTTAGAAGAATTGTATTGGTACTGAAGATTTTTTCTAACGGCGATTTTTCTAATTCGACAGGAGCAGTGGGGGAAAAATCATGATGCACAATAGCGGCAATAACTCGACGGGCGCCTTGTTGTAGACAGAGATTGGCGGCATGGATTAGTGTTTTACCTGAGGTAATAATGTCATCCACTAAAATCACTGTTTTTCCTTCTACTTGGGCATAAAGACTAATGGCGGTGGAGGTATGAATTTGCTGAAGATTCCGTTTCTTTTCAATCACTCCTAAGGGAAATTCACTTTTGCCAAAGAATATTTCTCCAAACTTGCGGGCTCTTTCAATTCCTCCTTGATCAGGAGAAACGATTTGACAATTATTAACCTCATTTCCTAAATAATTTTTGATCGCTTCAACTAAAGGAGCAAAAGCTTCAATATTTTTGTAAGGGATAGAAAAGACACCTTGAGTAGCTTCATCATGAAGATTAAGAGTATAAATTTTATCAAAACCAATTGTTTCTAAAAATTTAATCACTACCGTAGCCGAAACGCATTCGCCTGGTTGATGTTGAATATCTTGTCTGGCATAGCCAAAATAAGGAATAACGCCAATTACTTTTTTTGCTTCCTGTCTTTTAAGGGCATCACAAAAGAAAAAAAGTTCATTCAGATGGGTATCGGTAGGATTGGAGGTGGGTTGGAGTATAACGCAGGTTTGATTTTTTACTGTTTCTTTAATAGTTACTTTTACTTCAGAGTTATCAAATCGCACTACTTGAGCTTGAGCTAAGGGAAGATTTAGCTCTTGTGCTACCGCTTGAGCCAAGGGCAAATTGGCGCTTCCGGAAAAAAATTTAATCATAAAAATTGAGTAATAGTTTAAGTTTGACTGGAAATCTCAATTAACTTTTTGGCTGCCAATTCTTGAGTTTTTTTGATTGCTTCGTTAATCGCTTCTGTTACTCGATTTTCTACTATACCGTCAATCTCAATTTCCATTATTTGTTGATCGCCTCTGACGGTGACTTTAACGCCATTTTTTTCTACTACTACCTGTTCTTGCTTCAGCGCTGATTGCATTTTTTGGGCTTGTTGTTGTAATTTTTGTAAATCTCCTAAACCACTTAGAGGATTAATCATAGGAATTTAAATAATTTATTAATTAATTAAAACTTTTTTAGGGTTAATCCCTCCCACTGCCTTT
>CAZYRU010000061.1:0-5153 GCA_964649995.1 uncultured Gammaproteobacteria bacterium | reverse complement strand
AATGCAAATGTCTTTACAAAAAGATCTGTGGAGTTTATATGCATTTAATCTTCAGCGGGGCCGGCATAATTTGTTTTTAAGTAGTGAAATCTTTTTACCTTTTTTTGCTTTAGGATTAGTGGGCAGTTGGAAAAACAAAAAATATTTTCAATTACTACTAAATAGTATCTTGATTATTTTAGTAATAATTATTTCTATTATGACTCATTTTCGCACTAGACTATTTCAGCTGATTATTGCTTTGTTTGGCTCATTATTTATTATTATAAATAGCTGGAAGTTTACTGTAAAAAAACAAGCTGTGATAATTGGCAGCAGCTTATTATTAATAGGGATAATAAGCGGCTTATACTTTAAGCTGGACAATAATAGGACAAAGACCGAACAGGCCGATACTGCCTTTTATCGCTATCAAGGTTTAATCAAATCTATCGAGATAGTGAAAAAATCTCCCTTGATAGGAGTAGGTTTAGGCAATTATAAATACTATGTTTTTAAAAGCGTCAATATCGATAATATACCAGACAAGGAAAACTATGAAAAAAACTTTGATAGTCCTCATAGCATTATTGCAGAAACAATTAGTGAAACCGGAGTAATTGGTTTTTTGGGATGGCTTTTACTTATATTTTATTTTATTAAACAAGATATTTGGATTATCAAAAAAAAATGGTTAAAATTTTTTCCATATCAGGTTGCCTCATGGTCAATATTGTTATATGGTTTGGTTAATCCATTTTATTCTATTTTTCATATTGGATGGTTTTGGTTTTTAAGGGGTATAATAGAAGGTAAGATATGACTAAAAAATTTACAATCCAAGTTGGGGTTTTTGTTTTTTTTATTATTTTCTTACTGGTAAGTTTAGTTTCTTTATTTAAATATATAAATAAAACACCGGATTACTTTTATGCTAAAGTCTTAGTCAAAAAAGCTGCTAAAGATAATCCTTATCCTGATTTTAATTATACTAAGCTGATAAAAAAAGACGATAAAATCAAGGATTTTATGGGAAATACCGAGGTTGAGGTGTTATCGGTGCGTTACTACTATAATAATAGCGGAGATAACCTCAATACTTATAAAATATTTCTTTATTTAAAAATTAAAAAAGACAATAATAAACAAACTGATTTTATTTATCATAAAACCAAGATTAAAGTGGGAAAAATTATTGATCTTGATTTTGACAAAGTAACGGTAGCGGGAGAAATATTAAAGATAGATAATAAGCCAATTCAAGAAAAATATGTGGAAAGAATTATTACTCTTTGGCGTTATGAAGGACAATCACAGAATAATCCAAATGTATTTGAGAATATTAAAATTGGCGAAAGCTATTTTGATGGAGAAGATAAGGTTTTTGTAGTATTGAGCAAAGAATTGGTGGATTTACAGATGACTGGCGCTAATGCCAGTTATTTTCATCAAAGGGGCAACATGAAACATATTCTTATTACCGCCAAAGTTAAACTACTAGAAGAAGGAGATCTATTATTTTTTCCCGATGGACAACCGGTTAGATTTAGACAAGGACTAAATATTTTTACAGATCACAACCTGTTTGATTGGTATTTGGTGGTGGGGATAGAATAAAGATTAAGCCAATAAATTACCATGTTTACCAGTATTAAAAAAATTCTACAATTAATTTCAAAAACCAATAAGATTTGGTTAATACCAATTTTTTTATTATTAATAATAATTGCTTTGCTAATCGTCAGCGCTTCAATTTCGCCTGTTCCTATATTTTTGTATCCAATCATATGAGACTTATTAAAAAGGTTAATTCATGGTTTATTTCTCTTATTTTAGTGATAGTTTATTACTTTGGTATTGGCATTAGTTATGTACTTTATTTATTTTTAGCTAAAACAACTAATCAAAACCTTATTAGCTATTGGCAACAAGATGATAAAGTAATTGATTTTAATAGCGAATATTAAGATGTATATTTTAGGAATATCTGCTTTTTATCATGATAGCGCGGCAGTGTTAATCAAAGATGGGAGAGTAATTACTGCGATTGAGGAGGAGAGATTTTCCCATCTTAAGCACGATAATACTTTCCCTATTCAGGCAATTAATTTTTGTCTAAAAGCAAATAATTTAGATATCCGCGAGATTGATTATATTGCTTATTACGAAAAACCTTTATTAAAATTTGAGCGCTTAATAGAAAATTTTATTCATACCTACCCTTTTGCCTTAAAAGTTTTTTTACAAGCAGTACCGGAATGGCTAGATAAAAAGATCAAAATAGAGGAAATTATTAGAAAAACAGTTGGTTTTAAAAAAAAGATTTATTTTATTTCCCACCATTATTCGCATGCCGCAAGTGCTTATTTTACCTCTTCCTTTAAGAAGGCAACAATTTTAACTATTGATGGAGTAGGAGAATATCAGACAACTGGTCTTTGGCTGGGGGAAAAAAACCAGATTCAGCTATTAAAGAGAATTGACTTTCCTGATTCAATTGGGTTGTTGTATTCTACCTTTACTGCTTTTTTAGGCTTTCGGGTGAATGAAGATGAGTACAAACTGATGGGTTTGGCCGCTTATGGCAAGCCAAGATATAAAAACAAAATTTATCGCTTAATTGATATCAAAAATGACGGCAGTTTTAGATTAGAGCAGCAATATTTTGATTATAGAAAAAGCCTGTGTATGTATTCTAAAAAATTTATTAAATTATTTGGCTTCCCCAGACAGTCGGAAGATAAAATAACCCAGTTTCATAAAGATCTAGCCGCCAGTATTCAAGCAGTTACAGAGGAGATTTACTTTAAGATCTTAAATTATCTTCATCAACTGACTAACATAGATAATCTTTGTATTTCCGGAGGAGTGGCACTTAATGCTTTAGCTAATGGCAAGATATATACTTATACCCCTTTTAAAAAGATACATATTTTTGGGGCGGCAGGAGATAGTGGTGCGGCTTTAGGAGCAGGGTTATTAGTATATAATCAGATTCTACCAAATCACACTGTTACTTCGAATTTCTCTTACATTACTAAACGAATTAAAGTTTCCAACCTCTATTTTGGCTCTCGATATACTAATCAAGAAATTGAGATAATTTTAAAACAATTATCTTTAAAATATACAAAACTCTCAAAAGAAACACTAATCTTAAAAAGCGCAGAGTTATTGGCCAAAGGTTATATTATTGGCTGGTTTCAGGGAAGATGTGAGTTTGGGCCACGTGCTTTGGGTAATCGCTCTATTCTTTGTAAACCCAGTCCAAGAGTGATGAAAACCAAAGTTAATAGTATTAAAAAACGGGAGCAATTTCGGCCGTTTGCTGGATCCATTCTTCAGGAAAAGGTAGATGAATATTTTGTAGTGCCGGAGAAAAATTATTATTCACCCTTTATGACTTTTTGTTTTCCGGTAAAAAAGGAAAAAAGAAAAGAATTGGCAGCCATTGTTCATGCCGATGGCACTTGTCGGATCCAAACTGTTAACAAAGAAAATGGATTGTACTATAAACTCATTAAGAGATTTTATGAAATGACTGGTATTCCTTGTCTTTTAAATACCAGTTTTAATCTTAAAGGTGAGCCGATCGTTGAAAACCCAAAACAAGCAATTGAGGATTTTTTGAGAACAAAAATGGATTATTTGGTTTTGGGAGAGTTTTTATTGTCTAAAATCGACTAATAAACTTAAGATAGTTATTAAGATTAATAGTATGATATTCGGCTTCAGGATAATATTTAGTCCAAGTTGGTGGAGGACTTGAAACTTTTTCATTAAATTTAAATTCGTATCCGCATATTTTACCATTCTTTTCTTCCAGATAATCAATCTCACCACCGGTATGAACGCGCCAATAATAATTATTAGAAAATAAACGATTGCTATTTAAATATTTTTTTCTTTCCAGGATGAGGAAATTTTCCCAAATTCCACCTTTATCCGGCCGGATTTTCACCGGCTTAAAATCATTTATAATCGCATTACGTACTCCCAAATCATAAAAAAATATTTTATCCATTTTTGAGACCTCTTTTCTTAGATTTCTTGAAAATCCGGGCAGTCTAAAAAGAACAAAAGATTTTTCCAACAAGTCAATGTATCGATCAACTGCTTCACGGCTGATTCCGAGCGTATTGCCTATTTCCGAAGTAGAGACTTCTGATCCGACCTGATAGGCTATTAACTGTAATAACTGATTAATTTTTTCCGAATGTTTTATTGTGGCAATTTCCAAAACATCTTTATAAAGATATGAGCGTATAAGCTCTTCTAAATATTCTTGTTTTTGCTGGGCGTTTTCATAATGAAAAATTTCCGGGTATGAGCCAAAAGTCATAATTTCCTCCAATCTCTCCCTTGATATCTCAAATTTAGAATAATAGTCTATCAACTCCTCAAAAGACACAGGTAAAAGATAATAAGACCAGGCTCGGCCGGTTAATGATTCTTGGATTCGGTTTGACAATTCGAAAGACGATGAGCCTGTTGCTACAATTCTAATATCAGAAAAATTATCGACCATTATCTTTAGATTAATTCCTATGTCCGGAACCCTTTGCGCCTCATCAATTACCAAAAGCCTGAAGCCTGATATTAAGGATTTGATCTTGGGCAAATCGCGACTAGACAGGATCTCTATGTGTTCTCTGCGGTCAGCATTTATAAATAAAGTTTTGAGTTTAAGTTTTTTAACAATTTCATTAACGAGGGTTGTTTTTCCTGCTTGACGAGGGCCATAAATGATGACGGCCTTTTTATCTGTTTTTATGCGATTAATTATTGGCTTTTCCAGTAGTCGGGGAATGTACATACCTACTATATTAGCGCGATTTCCGTTGGTTGTCAAGCGGAAATGAGGCAAACGAATTGGAGTTGAAAAATTTAATTATCTGGTTTTAGGAGAGTTTATTATTTGCAAGGGAGGAGTATGAATAATTTTGGTTTCATAAATGGACTTAAGATTATTTTAAAATATTTTTTATTTGGCTATCAATTTATTAAAACCAACACTTAAAAAATAAAAAATTTTTCTTTTTAGAAGATATTGGTTTTGTTCTTTTTTTATTTTATGCCAATTTAAAGTTTTGGAAAAGTCTTTAGCTTTGTTTTTAACAAAATTCTTAATACAGTTACACATTTCTTCTCTTCCCATTGTTTTTGAAGAACAA
>CAZYRU010000060.1:0-5195 GCA_964649995.1 uncultured Gammaproteobacteria bacterium | reverse complement strand
ATATCCAAATGTGATTCCTATTGGACTAAAGGCATGAAATATTTTTTTAACAACTTTTAAATTTAAATCAAAAATAATATTATCTGTTAAATTATCAACAAATTTTAAAGAATTATCAAATTGTTTTAATTTTATAATAGCAATAAATTGTTTAATCATTGGTGTAGATTTGTTTTTCATAGTTTCCTAGTATTAAAGATTTTGTTTTAGGTGTAATTTCAGCAACATATAATGAACTTGTGCTGCCTATAGACTCAGCGCCTTCATATCTATTAAATTTATCAAACACCCATCTAATCATTAATCCTAAATTTATAATAATATTTTGTATTGGTAGAAATCGTTCTTTAGCTCGATCGCTATTGCCATAACAAAAATATATTCTTGATGTTTCATTATTCTTATCAATTGCATCTATTGCTCTTGAAAGAAAAAGTTTAACTCCTTCTGGTGTATATGGTGGATCAGTAAAGACAACATCAAATTTACCTTTTAGACATTTAGGTATTGGTTTTCTTAAATCGTGTTTTATTGTTTTAATTTCTAATTTCAATTTATCTGAAATAGTCTTAATATTATTAAGAATTCTTTCGTCAATGTCTAAGACTACAATATCTTTGGTTGATTTAATGTTTGCAGTTGTTAAAGAAGTAAAATCATCATCACCTAAAAACAATATTTTTTTAGCTTTTATATCTCCTAAAAAATCAATAAGGACAGTTCTTTTTGCTGTAGTTTCAATAGTTGCTGTAAATTGATCTAAATTTCTTTTAGGAATCGGTCTCATATTTTTATAATAAGAAAGTAAAATAATAGATTGTTTATAAACTGAATTTGTAATTAATGTTTTTAAAAGGTCTTCTTCTGTTAAAAAATTGTCATGATATAATTTATTTATTATTTCAATTACGTCTTTTTTTAAAAAAGTGTTTTTAGATGAAGGATTCAAATAAATCGATAAAGCCTTTTTTACTTTATTTAGACCATTTTTAGAGACTCCAACTAATTTAATTAATTTATTATTTTCAATAGTCTTATTTTTTAAGAGATGATAAAATACATCTAAAATTTTTTTAATTGATATTCCTGTTTTTTTTGAGGTTTGTAAAAATTCTAAATATATTTCTTCTTCTTTTTTCATAGTATTATAAAATTTATTATACCAAAAAAAGTTATGTTAATGATACAAAAAACCTCCCCTTTTGAGGGGAGGTTTTTATGTTAAATAAATTTCTTACTCAAGTTTTACTCCAACTCCTTTGCTAAATAAAGAGCCTTTAAGATTCAGGACTGGATTTTTTAAGTTATCTGGTAAATCAAATACCAGATCTCCAGTTACTGATAGACTTGGTTGAATTTGCTGTAAAAACAAGTCTACTTGTCCTTGAGATAATCCTTTTGCAGTTTGACCATCAACTGATCGCTCAAATTCTCTTCCTTGATCATCTTTCACCTTTGCCATTGAGGCATCAAATGTCATTGTTTTATTTCCCTTATTCTCAATTTTAATAGTAACTACATAAAACATTCCTTGAGCTGTTTTTTGGCTAAAAGAATTTCCAAGTGTTTTTGATTTATTAACAGCCAGTACTGTAAAAGCAAGATCGCCATCTTGAACAGTTTCATTTAAGCTTGCTATTTTTTGTGCATCATTGGTTTTATTATTTGATGAAGTTCCTGTCTTGTTATTTGAACCACCTTTATTTCCAGATAAAGCGCCAATTATTATTAATACTATTAATATTATTCCACCCCATTTTAATATTTTTTTCATTATTTTCTCACCCCCTTTCTGTATTTTTTGAATTTGTTTTTTTCATTTATACAGACGAGGGCTTATATAAACAAAGCTCCCCGTCAGCTGGCTTTCGCCCATAACCCTTTCGAGTTATGACCTGGATAAGGTTTGCTGAACGAGGAGCTCTCGTTCCCTTATCCAGGTTTTTTTGCCATGCTTGATTTTTATCAAGTTTAGGCGTTAATTATTAATTTAATTATATATTACACATTACACATTCTTCTTTTCTAATTCGATGATATCAAAATATTTTTTAAACGCAAATTATTTTTATTAAATAAACCAAATTTGAGGTATTGGTTTAGTTAATTCTTCCATTAATTTACTACAAACTATTGTAAATGCATCAACTAAATCATCATGGGGTTCAACTCCAAAATTTAAAATTTGCTGGATTAACTCTTCAGATCCGTATTTAGGAAAAAGTATTTTTCCATCCCTAATCCAGCTGCTTATCATAATTAACCTTTCTCTTTTTCCAATTCCAATTTTAACTTCTTCAGCGTAAAATCTTTCGCTTTCAAGTTGTTGAACAAGTGATGCTTGATATGCAACAGATTCAACATACAAAGTTGCTGAAAATCTTCCTCCTAATGATTGACAAAGATTTTTTATTTCATCTATTGTTTGAGGAAATGTAATTTTTTTATTAAAAGGATAAGGATGAATAAAAATAAATGGTTTGCCATTAATTCTAAAAGAATCTGCTACAACCATGCTTGTATAATCTGATGTTTCTGTTTGTTTTATTGCTAAATCAATACCAACACCTGTCTTTAAATGATATTTTCTTTCTGGAATTTCTTCTTGATCATAAAACTTAATCCATTCTCGATAAATTATTTGTTCTGTTGATGGCAAAATTCTAAGTAAGTATTCCCTTTGCCAATCAATTTCATTAGCTACAATTTCTTTTTTGAATTTTTGAACATCTTCAATTGTTGGAAATTTTTCTTTCCACATTACTTCATTATTTTTAGTTATAAGGGGATATGCTTTAAAAACCCCGAATATTTTCTTTTCATCAACCGCTTTTTTTAATCTCATAACAATTGAGTCTTCATGAACAAGATTTCCTATAATTATTTTTTTTGTGTTTTTATCACCCGTTGGAAAAATCTCACTGTTTAAAAACTGCCAACCTTTTTCACGACCTTCTTTTGTTTTAGTAGAAGCTACATCTTCTATATCATCACAAATTATTAAATCTGGTCTAATATTTCTATTTCTAATTCCACGTATGTTTTCATTAGTTGAAACTGCTGTTATCTTTGCCTGATATTTGCTAATTGCTAAAGTATTATCTCTCCATAGGTCGCTTTGACTAAATGATCCAAAGTCATAATTTAAAAGTTCGTTTTTTTCAAACTCAATTCTTATATGAGATAAAGTTTCTTGTGCTCTTTGTTGTGTAAAACAAACAAGAAGAGGAAATCTTTTTCTTTGATTTCCTAATATAGCCCAGATAGGATATCCTAAAGATATTATAGTTGATTTTGCTGATCCTCGAAAAGCAACAATAATGACAAGGTTAATATTTAAATCTTCTGCTAACGAAAATATTTCTTTATGAAACTTAGCCATTGGATATTTAACGTAGTGATTAAAGTAAATTAAAAAAAACCAATAAAAACTCCTTTTAGCAAGCTCAATTCTATATGCTCGATCTTTAATAATTCTTTTTGTTATTTCTTTTAATCTATTATTACGATTTGGGTTCATTTTTTATCGCCTCCTTCTTTATCTATTATTCCAAGGGCTATCTCGACTGCTTTTTTTTGTTCTTCAGTTAATGGATTATCTTTAAGTTTGTCATTTGTTGTTATTTCAATTTTATTTCCATAGGCACTGTGCCTGTGATTTAACCAGTAAAATATTGCGCTCATATTTCCTTCTTTTATGGCGGTTAAAAGCTGACTTTCAGCCATATCATTAATAAATTTAACTCCTTCAATAATTGCATTATCAACAAGTTTGGCAAATTCTGTATCTTCTTTTCGCCAGCGGTAAAAAGTCGATCTTCCTACTCCTGATTTGCTGCATGCAACCTCAATTATTGGAAATTTTTTAAGATGTTCAACAATAAGTTGTTTTTCTTTTTGTTGTCTTTTTTCTATAGTGTTTGTCATAAAATTTTATTTGTTAATTTTTAATGCTTTAAGACCCGTCAGTTTTTCCCATCGTTTTATTATTACTTCACAGTAAACTGGTGATTTTTCCATACCATAACATCGACGTTTCATTTTTACTGCCGCAATTAATGTGCTTCCACTTCCCATAAAAGGTTCAATAATCAAATCGCCTCGTTTAGTTAGTATTTTTATATACGGAATAAGTATCTCAACTGGTTTTGTGCCAAAAATTATTGCTTGCCCCGATGATTTTTCATCAGCAGCTTTAAATTCAACAAAATCAGTTGGATTGTATTTTTTACCTTTTTCATATGACTCCCAGTGAGGTTTTCCTGAAATAGCAAATAAAGCAGTTTCATACTCATTTTGAAGTATTTCTTCTTCGTTATTCTCATTTAATTTAATTTCTCCTTTTGTTCCCAAAAGAGCAAAATCGTACTTATTAAAAAATTTGTATTTTGCAGCAAAGCCTTGAACTCTGTTGGGAATATGCCAAATAATCATATTTTTGATTTTCCAGTGTTTTGACATCTCTGACCAAATAATTGGAATATTTTTCCAGTTTTCATAGACAATTATTGAAAAATCATTTTTTTGGATTTTTGATATGTTGTTCATCCATTTTTGAGTAAAATCAGGAGGTAAAATATCAGTGCCTAAATATTTTCTATCTCTTTTTAATCCAAATCCTTCAGTTGCTTTTCCATGCTTTTTTTTACCATTTAGATAATTTAAAATATATGGTGGATCTGTAAAACACATATCAGCTTTTTCTCGATTCATCAATTTTAAAATATCTTCTTCAACCGTTGAGTCACCGCACATAAGACGTGAGTCACCGAGCTGATAAATATCTCCTTTTTTTGTATTTATTTTTGTTATTTGAAGTTTTTTTAGTTCTTTTTCTAAATCAAAAACCTCAGGTGTTTCAAAATCAAAGATTTTATCTAAATCCTCACTGGAAAAACCAACAGAAGAAAGAAATGATTCGTCAAATAATTTAAGTAAATTCCAATCAAACTCTCCAGTATTTTTATTCAACCTTATATTTAATTCTTTTTCTTTTTCAAGATCAGATATCTCAAGAAATACTGCCGGTATCTTTTTTATTCCTAAAGATTTTGCTGCTTTTACTCGTTGGTGACCTCCAATAAGCACCATATAACGATCTTTAAAGCTATTTAAAACTACCGGCTCGGCAAATCCAAAGCGTTTGATACTAATTTTTAACTGTTCAAAATCAGCTTCCGAAATTTTTCTTGGAT
>CAZYRU010000059.1:0-5405 GCA_964649995.1 uncultured Gammaproteobacteria bacterium | reverse complement strand
CCACTTCAGGTAAAACTTCAGAATTGAGCGACGATATAATATATAATATAATGCAGGGTTTAAGTGATCATGAAGTTGTAATTTTAAGAAAAAAATACGGACTTAATGTTATTGAAGAAAAAAACAAGACTTCTTTTATCAGACGTTTTTTTAGTCAATTTCGTGATTTTTTAACTCTTCTTCTTTTAATAGCGGCTTTTTTATCTTTTTTAATTGGTGAAGCTGTGGATGGAGGGTTAATCTTAGCGATAGTAATTCTTAATGCCTGTTTTGGTTTATATCAAGAATATAAAGCTGAGAATGCAATTATTTCTTTAAAAAAAATAACCGCAACTTTGGTTCGTGTAATTCGCAATGGTCATGAAAAAGAAATAGATAGTCGTGAGCTTGTACCAGGAGACATAATTTTTGTTGAAGAAGGAATTAAAATACCAGCAGATGCACAGGTAATAGAAGCTAAAAATTTAGAGATTAATGAAGCAATTTTGACAGGAGAATCTATGCCAGTGCCAAAGAATGAAGACGAAGAAGTTTATATGGGAACATTTGTGGCTAAAGGTCGAGGCTATATTAAAGTAACTAAAATAGGAATGGCGACTAAATTTGGCGAGATTGCCGCTCATTTAGCTCAAATAGACGACACACTGACACCTTTGCAACGTAAGCTTGCTCGTCTTTCCCGTTTCATAGGCTATTTAGGTATAGCCGCGGCTTTGGTAGTTTTTGCTTTAAGTTTTTTTAAGGGTGATTCTTATTTTAGCGCTTTTTTATTGGCAATTGCTTTGGCAGTAGCGATCGTACCGGAAGGTTTACCGGCGGTAATGACGGTTACTTTGTCAATAGGAGTAAAAGAAATGGCAAAAAGAAAGGCAATTATTAGGCGATTGGCGGCAATAGAGGCATTAGGCAATATTACTCTAATTGCTACTGATAAGACCGGTACTTTAACCAGTAACCAAATGAAAGTAAAGGAAGTCTTTGTTAATGAAAAAATTTTTAGCAGTGAGGTTTTACCGCATACAAGCAGTCAAGCATTTTCAAAGCTGCTGCTTAATGGCATACTTTGTTCTACTGCTTCTTTAGTTTATGTTCACGATCATGGCAGTTGGGATGTATTAGGTGATCCTACCGAAGGAGCACTACTATATTTAGGTCAGAAAGTTGGTCTTAATTATGAAGAGATTCGTCGTCACTGGAAGGTGGTAGACGAGAAGCCTTTTGATAGTATAACTAAGAAAATGGTGGTTACTGTTTTAAATAAACAACAAGAACAATTTATTTTTACCAAAGGTGCTCCAGAGGCAATTTTGACAGAATGTGAGGCAATTGAAATTAATAATCAGATTTTGAATCTTTCTTCTGCAAAAAAAGAACAAATTAATCAGGTTTTAGCCCAATGGGCGAAAAAAGGTTTACGTGTATTGGGTTTCTCATATAAAAAAGACTCTTCTTCTAAAACAATCTTCTTAGGTATGGTAGCTATTCATGATCCGCCTCGTCCTGAGGTAAGAGAGGCAATTTCAAAAACCAAAAAAGCCGGTTTTAAGGTAGTAATGATTACTGGTGATAATGAAAAAACTGCTGAAGCAATCGGGGTAAGCATTGGTTTAGTCAAAGAAGGTGATGAAATTATGATTGGTCAACAGCTTGAGGATTATTCAGATGAACAACTGCTAGAGATATTGCCTCGAGTCAAAATTTTTGCTCGTACCAATCCCCAACATAAATATCGAATAGTAAAGCTTTATCAAAAGCTTGGCGAAACTGTAGCGGTTACCGGAGATGGAGTTAATGATGCTATAGCTCTCAAGCAGGCAGATGTAGGAATAGCAATGGGTTTAGTAGGCACAGATGTAGCCCGTGAGACAGCAGATATGGTTTTAACTGATGATAATTTTGCTTCAATTGTTAATGCGATTGAAGAAGGACGTAATATTATCCGCAATCTGCAAAATGCAATTAAATATTTACTGTCGTGCAATATCTCCGAGGCATTGGCTTTAATTATGGGTTTGGTTTTGAATATTCCGCATTTATTTTTTGCGGTTCAATTATTATATGTTAATTTAGTAACAGATGGTTTACCAGCTTTAGCACTCGCTTTTTCTCCTAAAGATACCCATATTCTTAGTAAAAAATCGGAGAGACAACTAAATTTGCTCAAAAAAACCGATAAACAATATATTTTTCTAGTTGGCATCTTAGCCACCATTTTGATTTTAAGCGGTTATTTTTTATTTGCAAAAAAAGATTTAGGTCAAACAGCGGCATTTTCTATTTTAGTTATTATTCAAGCCTTTATTTTGATTGATCTGTGGCTTTCACATCATTCTATTAGACATTATTATAAAAGATTATTTAAGCCTATTTTTTTAGGAGCGTTTATTCTTCCTTTTTTAACCCAATTAGCTATTTTAAAGATTCCTTATTTTGCCTATCTTTTTCGGATAAAAACCGTTACTTGGATAGATTATTTTTGTTTTATTGGTTTAGCTTTTGGAATTTTAATCGCAGTTAGATGGATAAAAAAAGCGCTTAAGATTGCCAATGAATAACCAATAATAATTTTGGGACGGTATTCAAGTAGGGTTAGAACGGTAATTTGGTTAACAAGAGCTAGAATAGTAACAATATTTATTTGTCGCCATCTTTCTCCTTCTTTAAAAATAACCAGCATAAAAAGGATAAAACTTAAGATGCAAAAACGAAACCAATGTATTGTTTCTTGCGGATTAATAGGCAGTAGAAAATTTATGCTTAGGGCTAGTAAAGCTAAACCACTGATTTTTTTAGTAATTGGGTTTAAGACATTGCCAATTAGCAAAGAGATGATTACTAATAAAGATAAAGACCAAAGAAGTAATTGAGAAAAAGCCGCGGCAAGTAAATTCATCCAAAACTGATTTTGATTGATAATTAGCTTGTAAAACTGAGCAGTAAAGAGATAAGCCGGAATAAAAAAAGCTTGACCGGTAAGACAATAATTGCGAATATACCAAAAACCACCAAGAAGAATAAAGGGGATTAAAAATATAATTAGCTTATCTAAACGTAAATCTTGCTTCCAATTTCGGTAATAAAAAATTATTAGCAATATGGCTAGTGCTAAGCCAGAATATTTGCTACCAGATAATAAACCTAATGTAAGCCCAAGCTGGAAATAATGTTTTTTAGTGGCGGGTTTTTTTAACAGCAGGAACAAACTGGCAAGAAAAAAGATACTTAACCACAGATCAATCTTTTGCGTAGGTGTAATTCTTAGGACAACAGGCAATAAACAAGAACTGACTGCAAAAATTAAACTAGAAGACCGGGTTAGTTTAATAGTTTTGGCAAGCTGGTAATTAATCCCAAATAAACAAACTAAGGCTAAGACATTAAAAAGATTAAGAGGAAGAGAAAAAAATTGAAATAAAGCGAGAATTATTTCGCCTGCAGCAGGATAGAGAAAAAGAGGGTTTTTATTATAATCAATTTGAAAAATTTGCAATTTCAATAGCTGATTAGCTAAAGGTAGATGGTAAGAAAGACTATCTACTTCCTGCGGGGTTGAGCTAAGACCAATAAAGATACAGTAGATTACTACATAACCGAAAATTAACAAAGAAATTTTAGCCGTGATCTTATTCATAAACTATAAAATAGTTTTTATGTGCTTGACAATCGCTTCACTATCAATTTCTTCATAATGGAGTAATTCTTCCATAGTACCTGAACGGGGAATTTTACTGACGGATAAAGATATAAAATTAACGTCTGATATTTTAATACAAGATTTAACTGCTTCACCAATCCCGCCCGCTGGATAATGGTCTTCAACCGTAATGACATTTTTGGTTTTTTGGGCAAATTGATTAATAATTTTTTCATCAAGTGGTTTAAGAGAATAAAGATCAATTACTGCGATATTAATTCCTTCATATTTTAAGGTTTCATAAGCTTTGAGAGCTTCAAACAAAGTAATTCCCGCGGTAAAAATAACCGCTTGATCAGAGGGAGATTCACGAAGAATTTTTGCACCGCCAATAGGAAAGTTTTCTTGAAACGAATAAATAATAGGAGTTTTTTCCCTGGTTAATCTTAGGTAAACAATCTTTGGGTAATGCACAAGCGTTGCCATAATTTTAAAGGTAGATACAGCATCGGCTGGATACATTACCACACTTTCAAGAATACTTCTTGCCATTGCAATATCTTCTAATCCCATTTGGGAAGGGCCATCAGCTCCAATGGATACACCCGCATGAGATCCACCTATTTTGAGTTCTGCTTTGGAATATTGAGCCATTCTGATTTGATCAAATCCCCGCGTCAAAAATGCGGCAAAGCTTGAAACAAAAGGGATAAATCCAATTTTAGCTAAACCAACAGCAACTGAAATCATATTTTGTTCGGCAATATACATCTCAAAAAATCTTTCGGGGTAAACTAGTTTAAATTTTTCTGTATAAGTAGAATTGGAGGTTTCTGCATCAAGGACAAGTAAATTAGGATATAAGGCTCCTAATTTAACTAAGGTATCGGCGTAAGCTTCGCGAGTAGAGATTGTGGTCTGTTTATGATAATTCGGAAGCTCTAATTGCTTAATAGGAGATGAAGAGTTAGATGGAGATTGATTTTTAATGATAGGTTGACTAACTTGAGCTTGAAGATTTTTATTGATTGTGCCTATTTTTGAGAGAGCTTGCTGTAATTTAGCATGATCTAATACTTTTCCATGCCAGTTAGCCTGATTTTCTAAAAAATCCACCCCTTTTCCTTTAATAGTTTTAGCAATAATCATGGTAGGTTTATTTGGATTTTTTAATTCTTGATAAGCTTGATTAATTAATTCAAGATTATGTCCATCTGTAATAGTAATTGTTTTCCAACCAAAGCTGGTTATGCGTTGGGCATAAGTGTACAAATCCCAGCCCAACATAGTTTCTCCTCTTTGACCAAGGCGATTAACATCAAGAATAGCTATTAAGTTATTTAATTGATAATGAGCAGCTACTTGAATTGCTTCCCAATTCTGACCTTCGGCTAATTCGGAATCACCCAAAAGGACAAAAGTTCGGGCGGAAGATTTTTTTAGTTTAAACCCTAAACACATCCCAATACCTAGAGATAATCCTTGACCTAAACTGCCAGTTGCTACCTCAACACCAGGTAAATTAGGTATAGGATGTCCTTGAAGCGGTGAATCAAATTGGCGTAAACGTAATAATTCTTCCGGGGAAATTATTCCAGCTACTTGATAAAGAGAGTAAAGAAGAGGGGCGGCATGGCCTTTAGAAAAAATTAAACGATCATTGTTAATATCTTCAATTTTTTTAAAATCACAACGCAAAAAACCCCCAAAAAATAAAGTGGTCATTAATTCTACTGCCGACAAAGAAGAAGTGGGGTGGCCTGAGCCAGCA
>CAZYRU010000058.1:0-5469 GCA_964649995.1 uncultured Gammaproteobacteria bacterium | reverse complement strand
CCAATGAAAAACGTTTCCAAATTAATACTTTAATATAAACATCTCTTTTTTTGAGGTGTTTTAATTTTAAAAAATCAATCAATATGGCAAGAAAACAACAAAATATTTTCTTCGAAATGATACCTTATATATCTATTTATGCCTTTTATCTTCTAATATTGTGGTTTTCTAATAAACAAGAATTCTGGAAGTGGCTTTTTATAGGTCTTGGCATTATAATTTTAATAATTTTTATATATCAAACAATACTAAGTATTATTAGACAAAAGAAAGAAAAATTAATTATTGAAATTAATAGACTTGGCTTAGATAGTGATATCAATAATTTTATTAATAGGGCGGGTAAAGAAAGGGGCAAAGGAAGTTGGAAATATATGGATTATGGTTTTAACACAGATAAAATGAATATCTTTATTAAAACTTTGGCGGAAAAAGGGTTAAAAATTAAAAATATTGACGATTTAGAATTTGTCTTAAAGAGGTTTATTGATACTAAAGAAGAAGCGATTATTAAAAACGGCTTCGAGTCAACTCAATATAAATTTTCTTCTTTAAGTGGTGCTGAATTTGAAAACTTATTAGTAAGACTTTATGAGTCAATGGGTTATCTTGTTGAACATCCAGGGAGCACAGGAGACCAAGGCGGAGATTTAATTCTGAATAAAAACGGGCAAAGAATTTTGGTTCAAGCAAAACGATATAAGGGTAGTATTGGAAACGGAGCCGTACAAGAAGCTGTTGCGGCTAAAAAATATTACGACTGCAATAGAACAATGTTAATTGGATCAGCAAGTTTTACTAGGGGCGCTTTAGATTTAGCAAAATATAATGAAGTTGAGTTGGTTGAAATAAATGAATTACGAGGATTATTATTATCTCATCTTGGGGAAAATTGGAGCTAAAAAAATCCATCGCCGAAGAAAATGATAATAATATTTTTTTTACTGAAGGACCGTGGATTGATTTTGCCAATTGGTTAAAAAACAAATAAACTAATTTGAATTCTTTTCTTGTTTTATAAAAAAAATATTCTTGATAATATTTTTATGAAATACCTTCAAGACCTTTCTTGGTACAAACCTGATTATCTCAATTACGATTGGCTCAAAAATGAATCTCCTCATTATGTTTTTAATTTTCAAAAAAATTCTTTGGCAGAAAAAAATATTAAAGAAATCATTGAACTAAAAGAAAAACATTATTTAAAAATACTTTCTTTTTTAGAACTAGATAATAACAAAAAGATTGATTATTACATATACTCGTCAATACAGGAAAAACTTTTATTAATGGGGGACGACAGTCCGGGCAATGCAATTTGGGAAGAATTAGAAAATAATAATCCTAAAAAATTCGAAATTCATGTTGTGTATAATGAAAAATGTAAATTCATAGGAGAACACGAAGACACTCACTTGCTGTCATTGCCTTGGGGATTATCTATTTATTTATTCTGCGAAGGCCTGGCTCAATATATGGAAAATAGCTTTATGGGTGAAGACCTGCATGCCGCTACTAAAAAATTACTCCAAGGAAATAAACTCTATCCACTTGAATGGCTTTGCGCAAACAGTAACTGGGAAAACGTAGAGCCAACAATTATTTATCCTCAGGTTGGATCTTTTATTAAATATCTTATTGAATCTTATGGTAAAGAAAATTTTAAAAAACTGTATCAAAATACTTCAAGAAAAAAAGAGATAGCTGAAAATCTATTAGCGATAGAAAAAACTTATCAAAAAAACGTTAATCAATTAGAAAAAGAATGGTTCCTTTCTCTTAAAAATGACAACTTAACATAACCTTTGTGTACAATTTTTGTCACTTTTGTCACTTTTTAAGTAGCTCGAGTCGCGTCATTGTAACAAGATAAAACTACTTAAATTTTCCTTGTGGAGTATCCCTGGGGTTCGAACTCGACTCTCCCTGCAAAATATTCTTGACAAATAATAGCATTCATTTACTATTTTAAATAAAGGTGTGTATTGTGATTGAGAACATTAAAAACAAAAAGGGAACAATAGTACTGCTATGCGGATTATTACTAATATTCATCGGAGTAGTTATGGGGATTATTCCACCGTAAAGAAAGAGAGGTCACATAATTGTTGACCTCTTTAAATTTTTAATAATATCTCCTTGTGCAACATTAAAAAAGTTCTAAGTTCGTCCCAGCGCCCCTGCAATAAATACTGTTGATTGTTTCTTTTTTCTATGATATTTTATTTACATGAATAAAAAAGAAATTGTTAATTATATATTTGAAATGGGTATACTAAGCAAAGAACTTCATAATGGAATGAAGTTAATTGGTGCAACAAACTTACATTCTATCGGAGAACATGCATTAAGAGCAGCTCAAATAGGTTATATATTAACAATATTAGAAAACGAAAAACACAATTTAAATTTAAGTCCAGAAAGAGTTGCTTCTATTTTAATATTTCACGATAATGGAGAAATTAGGATAGGGGACTTACATAAGGTTGCATCTAGATACATAGATAGCAGAGAAGCAGAAAAAAATGCTTTTATGGATCAAGTAGAATTCCTACCAGAAAAAGCAAAAAAAGAAATCACAAATTATTTTATAGAAATAGAAGAAAGAACGACAAAAGAGGGAATAATAGCTAAAGATGCAGACTGGTTAGAAGCAGCTTTTGCAGCAAAAGAACATTATGATTTAGGAAATACTTTAGCAATAGATTGGATTACTAATGTGGGCAAAGCCATAGAAACAGACTCTGCTAAAGAAATATTTGAAGAAATGACAAAAACAAGATTTACCGACTGGTGGACAGGACTTAAAAAGATATTGTACAAGAAATTGGACGGAACAAATATTTCTCATGGAGATAAATAATTTTATTCTTTAATAACAATCTTAGTTCCAACTTCTTCCACGAATCGCTACAACTTACTTGTCAAATAAATTAAGCCAGCTATTGTGCTGGTTTTTGGTTAATAAAATAGTTGACATTTACAACAAATATGTTATTTAGAATACGGCAACTTAAAAACCGTGCCGTTTAAAATCAAGAGTGATTATAATGATTGACAAAACAGAAACACTGAAGATTCATGGAATCATATCGGTACTGGGAATAATAATGGCAATAATCAGTATTTACTTATTCATATTATTGTATCCTACATTAATTATTGGTTTAACAATTTTATTAATTACCGTATTAATGGATTCATTCTGGATAAGAATAATAGAAAATAACGACCTAGGAAGATTACATCTTTTTGGTACTATATTCTTAGTAATAGGAGTATTGGCAATAGACATATTTTCTGGATCTTGGATTGTCTTTATTTCTAAAGTCTTTTTGTTTGTGATTATTTTTTTGGGGGCCATTTTTTGTTTTATTATTATCAAAAAAACAAATTAAGCCCTTTTTTATTTATAAAACACAACAATCTTAGTTCTAACTTCTTCCGCGAGCCCCTGCAACTTACTTGTCAAATAAATTAAGCCAGCTATTATGCTGGTTTTTATATAAAAAATAGAATAGGTCTCTTTTTTTATATTTCCAAAATTTTCTGTTTTCATTATTTATATTTCTTGGTATAATATTTTTAACAACAAATATAAATAAAAAACAAATGAAATCTAAAAAACTTTTTGCTTTTACTTTAATTGAACTTTTGGTTGTAATTGCTATTATCGGAATCTTATCTGGTTTTGTAATTGTTTCTCTAAATGGAGCCACCAATGCAGCCAAAGACGCAAAAACAAAAGCTGATATCGGCAGCATTGAACGGGCTATTATGGCCTATAATGCTCAAAATGGAGTTAGTTATCCAAGTACGGAAACTAATTGCACTTTGGGCGGCGGCACGACTCGTTGCACTACGCTTGAAACCAATCTTGTCCCATTTTTAACAATTTTTCCCGCTAATCCAAACGGAGGATTCTATACTTATAATTATAATTCTGGAAACTATACTTTATCTGGAAATTTATCAACCGGCACTCCCTATACTTACAATAGTTTAACTGGCAGTTGGTCTAATGGTTATACTTTCGGGGAATACAAAAAAACTATCATTATTAATTCTGCAAATGGTGATGCTATTAGCGGGCCCTATGCAATTAAATTAATCTTTGATTCTCAATCTCTAATCACGACCAACAAGCTACGATCCGACTGTAATGATTTACGGTTTACAAGTTCTACAAACATCAATCTTGATTACTGGATTGAATCTGGTTGCAATACCGCCTCTACGATTGTTTGGGTCAATTTAACTGATGGCGTTGCTAGCACACCAGGAACACAAATTAATATGTATTATGGAACCCAAACTGCATCTGCTTCAAACGGTGCCGCAACTTTTCCAAATTTATTTGATGATTTTAATACTTATAGTAGTGTTTCTGATCCAACGTTTATTAATAAATGGACATATACTAATAATAATGGGACTATAAATATCGTTTCCGATATTATAAAAGTAGATATCGCATCGGGAAGCAGTGGCACCTACTATGCTAACCTAATTTCAACTTCACAATTCGGCATTAATTATTCTATGCGAACACTGATAAAATCAGATTATTTTGGAATAAATTACAAACGCGAAGGTGCAGGCTTTATCGCTGGTAATAAAATTGCACTTGCCTTATTTTCAGACGAAGCTACTGGCTATGGGGGATATTATCGGCAAAACGATGGAACAGGCGACGCTAACGTTGCTATTTCTGGTTGGTCTGCCGGAACCTACCATATCCTTGAAATGAAAAGGGGAATATCATCTTTGATTGGTCTTGTCGATGATTCAAATTCAATAAGTAATTCTGGAAAATATAGCACAGATAATATGTCCTTAGTTTTTTATGCTGGATATGGACCAGGAGCAGTAAGTGTTGATTGGGTTTTAGTCCGCCCTTATCTCTCAAACGAACCAACCAGCAATGATATTGTTTTTGGAACAGAAACAGCGGGTCAATAAATATTTCTTGGTATAATATTTTTAATAAGAAAATTAATAAATAAAAATATATGAAAATAAAATATTTTTTAATAATTGCTCTTTGTCTTTTTTTTGGAGGAATTGCTTCGGTTCAAGCAACAGTTTCTTCAAGCTCAACCAATTCTGGATATGAACCTGTAATTTATGATAGCTCCATTGACTTTGAAGCGGTTTTAAACAGCCAAGGAAAAGTAGAGGCCAAATGGAGTAAATATAATAAAAGCGATGATTTTACTTTTTATAAATTAGTAAGGTCTTCTTCTGTTTCTAATCCGGTTTATCCAGACAATGGCTATATTTTTTATTATTCTGATATTAATAATCTTTCCTATCTTGATCCTAATGTTTCTTTGGGAACAAATTATTATCGAATTTGCCAAATAGCCCAAACAAAAAGATATTGCTCGGAAAAAGTGGTGACCATTACAAAAACCTCTTCTACTAATGATCAAAGTAATGTTTCTTCGGAAATTAAATTAACTGGGT
>CAZYRU010000057.1:0-5519 GCA_964649995.1 uncultured Gammaproteobacteria bacterium | reverse complement strand
ATGAAGTTGAGGTAGCATTAGGCAAAATACCTGTGTTTTATACCCAGCAGTTTTTTGCTTCTTTACCAGTTATTTTTCAGCTAGTTAAGATTTTTCCTTATGCCTTAGGAGGAGTTAGCTTTGTTTTTTTTATCTTGGGAATGATTTTTCTTCCTTGGCGGGGCGATTATTTGCTTCTGCGTCTAGCTTTTTTTAGCTATTTTTTACCGACGGTTGGTTCTTGGGTTAAGTGGACACGGTTTATGGCGCCAATTTATCCGCTTATGCTTATTATAGCGGTATTATTTTTTAATTATCTTCAATTGGTTAGACAGCGGATTCTAAAAAACAGGCATAGAATGAGTTTATTATTTTATATTTTTGAGTTTGTGTTTATTGGTTTTTGGATTATTCCGGGAGCAGCATACCTTAATATTTATTTACAGGAAGATTCACGCGTTAAGGCAACACGCTGGATTAATCAAAATATTCCTGAGAATGCCTTTATCCTTCAGGAAGCAGCTAATGTAGTCAATTTACCTTTAGCGAGTGAAAAAAGATTTCAGAATGAGGTTTTTGATTTCTATAATTTGGATAATGATCATAATTTACAACTTCAGCTGGCAGTAAACTTACAGCAGGCTGATTATATTATTGTTCCCTCCAGGCGTATTTTTGCCAGCTATACTTGTGAAACAGAACAGAATAAGATTAATAACTTAGGTTATGCTTCTTTTCGCTGTAGACAGTTGGTGAAAAGATATCCTCAGTTAACAGATTATTATCATACTCTTTTTTCTGGTCAGCTAGGTTTTTTTAAGGTAGCAGAGTTTTCTCCTTTTTATTTTTCCGATGAACAGGCGGAGGAAACCTGGAGTGTTTTTGATCATCCGGTAATTCGAATTTATAAAAAAATCTCCGACTAAGATTAAGGTAGACGTTTAAATATTTTTAAATTAAGGTAGGTAGTTAGGGAAAAAATTAAGAGGAAAAGGCTAAGATAAGGTTTTTGGAAAATAAGAATCTCTATTAAGAGTAAAAGACATAAACTATTGGTAATAAAATATCCATAAGCAATTACTTTCCATAGACTGTCGCTCATAAAAAAGATAGATAAATTAAGCAGATTTACCGTCGCACTGACTTTTGTGTTGAAGAAGAAAAGCCTTTTTGACAGTCTATCCTAAACTGGCAATTTGATTTTCAAGATTTTCCTTAAATACAAAAATTACTACGCTCTCACCGGTTTTGGTGCTAATATCAGTATGAGTGCTAATAATGGGCAGATGGACAAACTCTTCAATCAGAGAGATTAATTTACTTACTGCTACTTCATGAAAGGTTTTACGAATGTCTTTAACTAAAGCAATTCCTTTGGCGCCAGTAAGGATATTTTGTTCTAGGGGAAAGAGTTTTCCTTGTGTGCGGATAATGACCATATCTTCGAGAATATAGGTTTTAATTTTTTGGGGTCCAATACCAATATTTTCCAGGTAGAATTTAGTGGTTAATTTTGAAATTTTGTCTTCAATTTGTCCTTTACTCATAATCTGTTTTAAAAAAATAAAACCAGCTCCAAAAAATACTGAGCTGGTCTACTTAAAACCATCTTTTGATTAAAAGAATAAAAAGATGTTTTTTTGTCAACCACGATAATACGAATTTATTGTTAAGATTATTATAAACACTAAAAATTATAAATCAAGGGCTTTTTTGCTTTTGCAACCATTCTTCTCCAATGTTTTACAACTATTCCTTTCTACTTTTTCCTTGTCGCCTTTCCTGGAGTTATAAAAAACAAAAATCATGGATTCCAGGTCAAGCCTGAGATAGCAATTTAGAGGAGGTGGTAGACGGGAAAGAAAAAAAGATGTTTTTGTGGCGATAGGATTAGTTAATCTAATTTTTAGCATGAAATTTTTGGTCATTGACAAGCATAAAAATAATCTCTATCATTTAAGCTATGAATAACAAGACTCATTTTTTTCAGTTTATTTTAGCTTTGGGGGCGATTTTTATTTTTTTACTGTTAGTGAAAGTGTTTGATATTTCCTATCCTCTTACTCTAACCTCAACCACCAAGACTTCTGAACTGGCGGTGGTGGGAGAAGGTAAGGTTGAAGCAGTGCCGGATACTGCTTATGTGGATGTAGGAATTACTGTCAATAATAGTCCTACAGTTGAGCAAGCGCAAAAGATGATTGACGATGTCAACAATAAAATTATTGAGGCAATGAAAAAACTGCAAATCAAAAAAGAAGATATTAAAACTTCCAATTACTCTATCTATCCCAACTATAGTTACGACAAAGAACCAAGCAAGATTTCCGGTTATAACGGTAATGTTACTATTTCCATTAAGGTTAAAAATACCCAAAATACTGCTAAAGTGATTGAAGAGGCAACTAAAGCCGGTGCAAACAATATTCAGGGGACGAGATTTGTAATTGATAATCCACAAAACTATCGAGAATTAGCAAGAGAAAAAGCCATTAAGAACGCTAAAGAACAGGCGCAGAAATTAACTAAAAATTTAGGTATAAAGCTGGGAAAAATAGTAAATGTGGTTGAGTCCACGCCGGTTAATCCTGCTTTAGGTTATTCTACCAGAGCTTTTTTGCCTTCATCCAGCGACGGGTTAGGAGGAGCGGATGAATCAGGGGCGGCTTTTGAGCCGGGATCGCAAACCGTTTCTTCAGTGGTGACTTTATATTTTGAAAAAAAATAAAAAGATAGCGCTTCTTATTGTTTTAGATAGAGAGTAAAAATTTTTTTAAAATCGAATAATATTGTTCAAGACTGGTTATTTGCGCATATTCGTTATGACTATGCCAATTAGCACCACTAATTCCAAACTCAACTCCGGGGCAGTTAAAGGGAGCATAATGTCGAATATCTGAACCGCCATTTCTGGCTAATTTTTGGGGAGTTTTGCCAATGACTTGTTTGATTGTTTGACTGAGTATTTTGAGGTAGCAATTATTGGGATCAGTATAGTGGGAAGGTTCATTAACTAGAATTTCATAGCTAAAATTACTAGGCAAAAGAGCAAGAAATTTTTTTAAAACCGTATCTTTGTCTTGAGGAATATAGCGAAGATCAAAATATGCTTGACAATCAGAGGGAACTCGATTCAAGGTAGTATTGGTTGTAATAATTTGGGATAAATTAATGGTGGTTTTCCAGACGGCGCGGGAGGGCATTTTATACCTTTGCTTTATTTTTGTTAGAAATTGGTGCATTTTCCAGATGGCGTTATCCCCTAACCATAAATAAGCTCCGTGAGCAGCTTTACCCTGACAGCTAATTTTAAGCCAGATAATACCTTTAGCGCAGTAGCCAATATTTAAGTCAGTAGGTTCACCGGCAATAACAAATTCGCTTCTTATCCCCTGCTCTAATTGATATTTTGTGCCTCGCCAACCGTTGGTTTCCTCATCAGTAACAAGCTGGAGTGCGAGAGGATAGTTAACTTGTTTTACTACCTCTTTAAATACCAATATTTCCGCCGCCGCCGCCGCCTTCATATCCGCTGCGCCTCGAGCATAGAGTCGACCATTTTTAATCACCGGCATAAATTGATCTTTGGTGCCTTCAACTACGTCCAGATGGGCATTGAGAATAATTTTAAATTTTTTGGGACGAGTTTTTTGTTTATAAATTAACAAACTGGGAAAGCCGTCTTTTTCAAAAGACTCAACAGTCAGAGAAGAAAAATATTTTTTTACTAAAGCAATAATTTGCCGTAACGCTGGTTTTGTACTGGTAACAGAGGGAATAGCAATTAATTGGTTAGTTAATGAGAGTAGTTTATCCATATTTAGATAAATTTTAATAATTAAAATATACCAAAAAAACTTAATAAATCTTGACTGTCACGAATATGTTTAAGTGCTTGGGCTTGATATAGACTGGTTTGAATTTGGATATCAATATAATCTTTAAGCTGTTGTGGTTTAGTCTTATATAAACTCACAATGCCTTGATTTAAATTATTAGGATTATAACTCCCCTTTTCAATACCAAAATATTTTTGTAAATCCTGATGTTGGATAGGGGTAATAATTTGGTTAATGGTTTTTTTGAGAATTGTAGTCTGTACCTTAAACGTAGGATATTTTATTGCGTAATAATCAATTACTGGAATTAGGGATTGAAATGCATTTTTGAAATTATCACTTAAACCGGTATAGTTAAATTTTAGATCAAGAGCATAGCTAGAATTTTTTCCTAAAGATGGCAAGGTGCAAAATAGTTGACCCCATTGGTGCTTAAGGGCTAATAGCGCTTTTTGTTCATTTCCTTGAGTTTGCAACATTGCATCATAAGCAATTAAATTAAGGAGTTGATTAAAAAAAGCCCAGCTTAAAATTAATCTTAGATCAGGATTCATTGCTCCCTCAATTGATTCAATCGTGCCGTAAGCATCCATCCGAAAGCGAACTTCGGCGTGTTGACCTTGGGCAGGAAAACGAGAGAGAGAATGAATTTTACCAGCTTGTAGTTCAAAAACTGCTTGATTAATTAGTTCAGCCGCAGTATCAGGAATTTGTGAATTGTGAGTAGTAGATAAGAGGCGTTTAATAATCGACCTAACATCCATCAGGCCGGTATCGACTGTATATAAAAAGCGGCTGTTAAAAAGAGATAAGGACATAATTTTGGTAAATAATGTTTGTCTTAATTTGCCAGCCAGAAGGGCAGGTCTTGGGTCGATTAAACCTACTTCAGTTTGCGGCAGGTTGCCAATATGAATGTGAATCGCATGAACCGGCCAGTTTAGATTATTCGTCTCCTGCAGATATTGTTTGGGATTAATGCCAAAGAGTTGATAAATCTTAATGGCTTCTTGAGGAACGTTATGCCAATCCTGAAGCGCGTCTTGGATAACTAAAGGCGCAAATTTTTTCAAATAAGGATGGTCGGAAACTTGACCATCTTCAAATCGGCCGCATTCCGGGACTGAAGTATAAAGTACTTGACTTTTTTGTGATGAGGCTATGTTTTGATTGGTAATAATCGTTTGAGCTAAAGCAACTGCTACTTCTTGGGGTGTTTGCAGTTGATGTGTTTTTAGGGGTTGAGTTGCATTTTCCAAAGTAAAAGCCATTAATTCCGGATGAGAGTTAGTAGTTAATTTTACTGGTATAAGTTCGTGATTATAGTTAATTAATGCTCCTTCAATCTCAATTCCTATACTGGGTAAGGTTTCAGCGGAGTTAATTTTTTCTAAATTATTTTTAACTAATTGCTGGGTATGGGTAGTGTCAGGTACATTTAAGTCGTAAATAATTTCCGCTAAATCCGCCGAGGTATAGGCTTCTTTGTTTTGACTAATATTATCTTCACGATAGCGGTATTGAGCGGCTTTGAGCGCATATACTTTGCCGTCTGAATCGGTAATAATTGCTCCTTTGGGATTATAACCTAAAAAAATACCCTTAAGTTCATGATTTTTGGCGCGTAACCCTGGTAAACTTTCGCAGTGATTTTTCATAAATTTTTTAATTCCTGTAATATTAGAAAAAACTACTGACACT
>CAZYRU010000056.1:0-5545 GCA_964649995.1 uncultured Gammaproteobacteria bacterium | reverse complement strand
AATTTAATATTATAATATTAATATATATTAAGTTATAATTAAGTATGATTGTTTCGCAAATTATTTTTTTATGCAAAAAATTGAAGATTGTTATTTTATTTTTAATCATCCTAAGTATAATCACTATACCAATAATTTTTTCGCGTTATTTATTAGAACAAAGTCAAAAACACACTTTACAGAGCAGGGCTGATGTTGGTCCAAAAGGTTCTGGAGGTCATAGTTTAAGTAGTGGAGGTTATACCAGTAGTGGAGGCAAAAGTTCTAAAAGTAGTAGAGACGGAGGTGAAGGTGGAGGCGGTGGAGGTGGAGGTAGAGGCATAGGAGGTAGCGGCCAAGGTGGAGGTTTTTTTTCCAATGATTTTCTTAATAAAGAACGAGCCGCTACTAATAATAAAGATAATGTTAGTAATGTTACAGAAAAAAATGGCTACTATAAGAATAGTGACGGTAGCTATAGTTATGATCCAAATAAAGATTTACGCAATCCGGGCAGTAGTAATAATGGCATAACTACCCCAGCTACCTGTTCATTTGGCGGCAATGGTAGCGGAGGTTGCGGTCGGGCGACAAAAGAGCAATGGGGGCTTAAAGATCAAAATGGCAAAGCAGTTACCGATAACAATGGCGATGGCAAGATTGATCAAAAAGATTGTAGTGGTAGTTGTAGTGTGGGGATTATTAAAGATAATCCCAATAGTCCTTATGCCGCCGGTGTAGGCGGAGAAGGTGGTGTAAGAAATAATGATGTTATTAAACAACAAATTGATAAAACTGCCGCAGCAAGTTATGCTAAAAGACAGGCAAATTATGAGGCGGCAGTAAAAGCGGTAGAATTAGCACAGAAGAATCTTGATTTAATCAAAGAACAAATTAAAAACAACACTATCCCTGATTCTTTAAAAGAAATAAATCTTAAAAGAGCAGAAGAGGTTTTGAATCAAGCTAAAACAAAAGAACAGGAAGCCAAAGAACAAGCCAATAAGGCCAAGATTGATGCTGATTTAGCTATTTTCAACAACCAAAATTTTTTGTTTCTTGATTCAAAGACTGCTTCGGTTTCGTCCTTTGCCAGTAATCAGGCTTTATCTGCAAAAACTAATTATATTTTAGGTAATCCTAAAAATAATGATGATTATATTTACCGCTGTTATCGCATAAAAAATCAGTCTCAACTTAAATGTAATTCTTACAGTGAATTGATAATTACAACCGATACAATTAATTATTGTTGTTTCAAAAATTAAAGATGGGAAAAAAATTAGTGTATTGGCGATGGTGGCTAAAGGCAGTAATAATGGTTTTATTGATAGTATTGGTTTTAAGCGCACCGGTTTGGGTAATAGCTAAAGAGAACAATGTTTTTACCAGCTTTTGGGATAGTCTTGCCTCATTGCTTTTGAAAAAGAGTAAACCAACTCCGACGCCGATACCGGTGAAAAAACAGATATTTAAGCAGACTGTAGAAAGCCAACTGAAACTTTCTCCTACTTTGTCGGCTTTGATACCTACGAATTCTCTTTCCCAGCAGGAATTAACGCTTCCCGAAGGGATGTTGGAGAAAAAAATTGATTACCGCCAGTATCCGGAGATGATTAAGCCTTTTTTATCCAATAGCTTGTTGGAAAAAACTGCTCTTCAATATGCTACTGATTCAGCCAAAGTTAATTTTATTAATTCTAATATTGCGGTGGTTGACTCCTCCTCTTCTGAGGAAAAATTTGTATTTATTAAACCGGGTTATTGTACTATGCGATTATTTATGCCGGTGATTAGCGGTAAACAAGAAAAAAGCATGACTCAAAAAAGTTATGAGGAAGTTAAAATGTTAGATTGCCGTAGCAAGCGCAATTAAATTAAGGAATTAATTTTCTTTGTTTAAGGACAGTAATTATTTGTTGATGAATGAGCTCTTTAGATAAGAGTTGTTGATTTTCTACACAATCAATTTTTACCCAATGCGGATATTTTTGACATAGTTTAAGATACATCTTTTCAGTATTGAGTAGATAATTAAAATTTTGTTCGTGAATATCTTTGGTTTTGCCGCCTAGATAATCTCTTTTTCCTTTTTTAAGGATTAGTTGCGCGCTGATTGATGCCGGAACATGAAGATAAATCATAATATCTTCTTTAGGAAGACGGTGTACTTTATATTCTAGTTCATAAATCCATTTAATAAATTTATTTTTTTCTGATTGAGTGGGAAATTTCGCCCCCTGATGCGCCATATTTGAAGTGACATAACGATTAGCCAAGATATAGCCGCCACTTTTTAAATACTCAAGCATTTGTTCTTTGGCTGAGAGTCTATCTAGGGCGTAAGCTAAAGAAGCTAAATAAGGTGAAACTTGATTAATACCGCCAAATTCTCCTCGTAAAAGTTGGGCAACGGTTTTGCCATGAAAAGTAAGGGAGTATTGGGGAAAATCAAAGTATTTAAACGGGAGAGAATGATCTGAAAAATAAGTCTGCAACATTTGAGATTGAATAGTTTTACCCGATCCATCTCCTCCATCCAGTACAATGAGTTTACCTTTTTTTTCTTGGAGATTTTTGACATATTGAAAATAATTTTTGATGATAAAAGGCAGGCGATCAAAATTATAGTTTTCAACAAATAAATTTTCTGCCGGATTACCGGCAATTATAGGAGAGATTTTATCTTCATTTCCTTCCATTACTAGCGCTAAAACTGGTTTATTTTGGTTTAAAGCAAAAACTATCTCCGCACCTACTCCTAAAGAAGGTTTAGTAACCTCAGCAATTAAAAAGTCAGATTGAGTAATTAATTTTTGCTCGCGTGCATAAATATCTTTTTTCGTGAGTCGTTGATCTTTAAGCAGGAGATCTTTTTTAATAATCTGTTGACCGGAAAGTAATTGTCCATGATTGATTAAGATTAAGTCTATAATCATTTTGTTTTGCTGGTAAAGTTCACCATTGAAACTGGTGGGAGCGGTAAAATAAACCTTAAGCATAAAACTAAGATTAAATGATAATTTTATCTCCAGCTTTAACTTTATTAGCAAAAATTAAATTTGCTATTTTATTGCCTATTTCTTCTCTAACTGCTCTTTCCAGATGGCGAGCACCGAATTCCTGAGAGTTCTGAGAATATTGTTTTTGAAAAATTTGTTCAACTAGATCAGCTGAGATTTCTACCTGAACTTGATGATCATGATAGATTTCCCAGCTAATTTTTCCTGCAAGTTTACGGATGATCTCTTTAATGAAATTAGGGGGTAGATGGTGAAAAAAAATTATGCCGTCAAATCGATTAAGAAATTCGGGTGAAAAATAGTTATTATCTATTAGATAAGCAAGTAATTGATTATCGGTTATAATCTCTTCTTTGAATTGAGCTTTGGAGGCAGCATTGGAGGTAGCAATAATAATTAAATTTTTGCCGTCGACATTTTTGCCCCAGCCATCAGTAAAATAACCTTCATCAAGTAGAGATAAAAATATATGTAACAATTCCTTATCTGCCTTTTCAATTTCATCCAAAAGCAGAATGGCAAAAGGATTCTGTCGAATTTTTTGGGTAAGTAGGCCGGGAGTGGGATTTTCCAGTGAGCCAATTAAGTTAGCAATATCATTTTTGCTTTGGTAGTTAGCCATATCAAAACGGAGGATTTCTTTATCTTTGCCAAAAACAACCTCAGAAATAATTTTAGCAGTTTGGGTTTTACCTACGCCTGTGGGTCCAACAAATAAAAAACTGGCTAAAGGCTTTTTTCTTTTACCCAAACTAATAAACGCGCGTTTTAGACCAAAGATAATTTGATTGATTGCTTGTTCTTGTCCGATAATCTCTGTTTTTAAAACCGTTTCCAACTGCTGTAATTTATTTTTCATCTCAGCAGTAATGAGGGTTGGTGCATGAGTAATTTGAGAAATAACCGTATTGATAATTTCCGGTTTTACCACTTTCTGATGTAAATCATTTTTTGCATAGACACAGGCCGAATCCAAGATAACTAGTGCTTTTTCGGGAAAAGGAATTGTAGTTAAATAATAATCGCTTTTTTCAATAATTTCCTTAATGGTTTCATATGGGATAACTACTTTTTGCTTTTTCTCAAAAAATAGAACTTTATTTAGGAGAATTTTTTCTGCCTGTTGTGGAGTGACTTCGCTAATATCAATTTTAGTAAAATAGCGGTTAATTTTTTCATTATTAAAAAGAAATTTTTGGTAGGCAAAAGGAGTAGTAATACCAATAACATGGAGTTTTTGGCTTTGGACAAACTTTTCCAAAGAATTAATCAGCTCGTTGTAGCGTTCAAGATTATTAATTAATAAAATAATGTTATTAGCTGTTTCTGCTTCTTCAAGTAGTTCTTCAAAAAAATTTTCTCGCTGTTTCTGATCTGTATATTTATTCATTACTTTTTCTAAGTTAATTTTGAGCACTCTTTTGTAAGCAAGATCCGGATAGGTATTACCAAGATAGATTTTTTTTGCTAGAGTATCAATCAGCGTATGTTTACCGACTCCGGCCTCGCCTACGATTACTAGATTGGCCGCTTCAGATTTTAATAAAGCATTTTCAATTAAATTAATCTCGGTTTGTCGAATAATTACAGGGGGTAATTTTTTTTGGTATTCAGTTGCAGTAAGATCTTCACAGTAATTATTTAAAATCGGAGTATAACCTACTGCCCAGTCTCTGGCTAGGGGTGGAATTAGGAGAAGATTTTTTAATTTCCACCACTGTTGGGATTCTTTTTGCTGCTGATAAAATTCCTCGAACCAGGTTAAGACAGCGGTTTGGTTTTCTTGTTTTAGCAGATGTTCTTTAAGAAATTTTTGTTGTTGAATGATTTTATCTTCCGCTTGAGTTTTAAAAAAGAAACTCAGACTAAAAAGCAAGAGAGAAAAAGGAATATAAGCAATAATTAAAAAAGGCAGGATAATTAAATAAAGAATTTGTATCACCAGCCAGCTGATTAAAACTAAAGATCGTAGGCAAAATCCTAGACTGCGGGAGACAAAATTAAAGCTACAGCAATTAATTATTTCCTCAAGATTGAAACCGGGGGCGGTTTTTATTTTTACCAGATTTTTCCAAGGATAAAAAAGTGTTTTTAATAGATTTTTGACTGAAAAAAAATAAGGAAGAAAGATAAACAAATTAAAGATTGCATCAAAAAATGGCACAACTGAAGTGTAATAAAATTCGATTAAACGTTTTTTCATTTTTTAAAATAGATTAATAATATAATATTACATTATTTAATAAGATTTAATAAGATCTAGAAAAAAATTAGTATTGTTTTTCTTAATTTTTCTATTCTTTTATACTTAATTATTTTCCTTTGCCATGAAAAGAGTTTTGTCTTTTCGTCTTTTAAACGTATGTCTTTTTATAACAACTAAATGAAGTATAAAAGGCGGTGCCTGAATTTAGAATACCAATCATAAACAGTAACTTTTTCTATATCTGCATCTTTTATTATCAGCTATTATCTGAACTGTTTGCATATATTTGCATATATTGGATAATAAATATTTTTTCACAGATTATGCGTTTTAAATA
>CAZYRU010000055.1:0-5751 GCA_964649995.1 uncultured Gammaproteobacteria bacterium | reverse complement strand
AAAAAATATCCATAATTAAAAAAAACCACCCTGAAAGGTGGCTTTATTGATTAATAAAAACTTTAAGTTTAATTAATTGTTTAATCATTTTTTGTTCTAAAAAAAACCCGTTTTAAATATTAACTTTTAATATTAATAACGGGTAAATAACAATCCTTTATCTTAACCTCAATTATAACTAACTTACTAACAATTTGTCAATTAGTTTTAAATTTTTATTCCCACTCCATTGTCGCAGGCGGTTTGGTAGTAATATCATAAACAACCCGAGAAACATCCGGCACCTCATTAACAATCCGCAAAGAAATTTTTTCTAACACCGGATAAGGAATCTTCGCCCAATCTGCTGTCATCTCTTCGGTAGCGGTTAAAATCCTTACTCCTACCACTTCTAAAAATTGCATCTTATCGCCTTTAAGAGCGGTAGTATAAATACCGGTCATAATGGCAAAAGAATGAAATACTTGATCATAAAGATGATTATTCTTAATCTCCTCCAAAACTATTTGGTCTGCTTTGGATAATTGTTTTAACCTTTTAGCCGTTACCTCACCCATAATTCTGATGGCATAACCTGGACCAGGAAACTTTTGTTGAAAAACAAATTCTTGAGGAATACCAAGAGTTAAGCCTAAATTACGTACCTCATCTTTGTATAAATCTCTTAAGGGTTCAATTAGTTTAAATTTAAGATTTTTAGGTAGTCCCCCAACATTATGATGATATTTAATTAATGAAGAATACTTTGTTCCTTTACTTTCTATCACATCAGAATAAACTGTTCCTTGAGCTAAATACTTAACCTTATTGGCTTTAGCAATTTGCCAAAATAAATCAATATAAAGTTTGCCTATAATTTTCCTCTTTTGTGCTCCATTAGTAACACCGGCTAATTGTTTTAAAAATTCTTTTCTGGCATCAATAATTATTGGTTTAAGATGTAAAAGTTCTTTAAAAATCTTCTTAACAAACACCTTTGTGTGAGAACGATTAAGACCACTATCAATATGCACCGGAATTAAATTGTTGCCAATAGTTTTACCAATTAAAACTGCCGCCACTGTTGAATCAACTCCGCCTGACACAGCGCAGATTACTTTATTGTTACCTACCTGCTCTTTAATTTTGCTCTGGATTAATCTAATTTCATCATGTCCATAACGCTTATTTTGGGTAGTGGATAAACCACAAATCTTTTCACTAAAATTTTTTAACAGCTCTTGACCACACTGTGTATGTTCTATCTCTGGATGAAATTGAACGCCATAAATCTTTTGTTGGCAATTACCAACCAAGCTCGCTTTAACATTATCGGTTTCAGCCCAAATCTCAAATCCTAAAGGAATTTGTTTTACTGTATCGCCATGACTTAACCACACTCTGTTTTTTTGTTTTATCTGAGTAAGAAGAGGATTAGGCTGAATAATTTTTAAATAAGCCGGTCCATATTCTTTATTCTGCGCTACTACCTTGCCTCCAAGCTGATGGGCAATTAATTGCCAACCATAACAAATACCTAAAATAGGAATACCTTGAGTTAAGATCTCTTTCCCAACTGAAGGAGCATCTTTTTCATAAACCGAAGCTGGTCCACCGGAAAAAATAATTCCCTGAGGTCTATGATAATTAATTACCTCAAAGATATTTTCAGGATTAACTATTTTAGTATTAACTCCTAGCTCACGTAATTTTCTTCCTATAAGATGAGTGGTTTGGGAACCAAAATCAATAATTAAAAGATATTGGTTCATTTTAAAATAACATAATTAATTTATATTTCTTTTTTAGCTTATGCTTCGACCACTACCTTACCATTTTTAATACCGGTAAAACGTACCAAGGCAAATGCCGGAGCTTCCTCGCTTAGTTTTCTCAAACCAATTTGCGGAGGAGTAAAATCCGGAAAATCTTTCGCTACTAAAAACACAAAATAAGGTTCAATCCCTACTGATTTAAGCATACGACAATAAATCTGCGATACTGTACCGGTAGCGGCAAAATCATCAGCAATCAAAACATTTTTATCAACTCCAGGTTTTAACCCTCTGATAGTATGAGTAAAAATTACGCCTGGTTTAGTAAAAGAAGGTATACCAGTAATAGTTAACATATCTTTTTCTTCCTCATAAAAAATCCTGATGTGGTGATTAAAATTTTTGTTCTCCTCCTGAAACCGTTCTGTCACCGGTCCTTGAAGAAGATTAGAATTAGTAGTCAAACCTAATGCTAAAGCAAACTCCTTTCCCCGATTAGGAATACCGATAATTTTTTGCGGCCGTTGGCTGTAAGGAATTTTTTGTAAAAATAAAGTATTAGTTAAAAAAGCTGCTTCTTTTAAGAGAGCAAAATTAACCGTATGGTTAATTTCTTTACATAAAATATAACCCTTTTTTGCATCAACTACCACCGCAGAATCAACAATTTTTTGGCTTAGAATTGCTCTTCTTTGTTCTGGAGAAAGATTAAGTAAATGACTTTCCATATTACAAAAAAACCCGCTATTTTCAGCGGGTGATATTAAAACAAATAATTAATGATATTCAATCTTACCATAATTAATTATAACTTTTCTCTTCTCTTCGTCAAGGGTTTAATTAAATTAGAGATGTTATAAAATACAAAATTAATGATTTTATTGTTTTGATCTTTTTAAGATAAAGAGTAAAAAATACCCTGCTTTTCTAGGTCAAGGCTAAAAATTATCATAGTTCTTCCGCGAAAATTAACCAGGAATGATAGCGGAAAAAACCGGGTTTAAATAAAATAATTTACATATATTTTCACTCTTGAGATGGCAAAATATTTTGTAATTTTTTTAAGGCTAACTAATTTGAATTGGACTTTTTGCTCATTGAGCAATAAAATAAAGTATGCAAAAAATTCTTATTGCCACTCATAATCAAGCTAAACTTAACGAATTAGCCTTAAATCTACCTCAATTAACAAAAAAAAATATCAAAATTCTTGCCTTAAAAGATCTAGGAATCACCAGTGAACCGGAAGAAACAGGGAAAGATTTTGCCCAAAATTCACTGCTTAAAGCCAAATATTATGCAAAACTATCAGCCTTACCGACTATTGCCGATGACGGCGGTATTGAAATTGATGCCTTTGGCGGACAACCGGGGGTTAATTCTAAACGCTGGTTGGGTTATACGGCCAGTGACGAAGAAATCATTCAATATCTTCTGCAAAAAATTAAGTCTGTTGACGCAAAAAAACGCACTGCACGACTAAAAACCTGTCTAACCTTCTATCATCCCAAAACCGATATTTATTTTCAGGAAACCGAACAAATAGAAGGAAAAATTGCTGATAAAATTTGCTCTCATTATCAAAAAGGTTTTCCTTACCGTGCCTTATTTATAGTCAATATATATCATAAATATTATGATGAGCTAAATGAAGATGAACATCAACTAATTAATCATCGCCTCAAGGCGTTGAAAAAACTTGAAAAAAAAATCGTGGATAATTTATCTAAATTAGATTTAAATAATCTTTAAATATGTTATCTTTAGATTTTATCCGACAAAATAAGGAACAAGTTATTGCTGCCTGCAAAAATAAAAATCGCCCTGCCGATATTGAAAAATTACTTTGGCTTGATGAACAAAGAAAAACCTTAAGCCAAAAAGCACAAAAATTAAGAGAAGAAAGAAATCTCTTAAGTAAACAACAGTTTACTCAAGTTAATCGTATTAAAGGTAAACAAATCAAGGAAGAACTGAAAAAATGTGAAGATAAACTAATCTTGTTACAAAAAGAAATTCAAATGATTTTAATCAAAATTCCTAATCTCTCTTTACCTGAGGTGCCAATTGGAAAAGATGCCAGCGCCAATCAAGTAGTTAAACAATGGGGTACTCCACCAAAATTTAATTTTCCCTTTAAAGATCATATTCAACTGGGAATTGATTTGGATATTATTGATTTAGAAAGAGGGGCTAAAGTTTCCGGTTATCGTGGCTATTTTTTAAAAAATCAGGGAGCAATATTGCACTTTGCCTTACTATTTTATGCCTTCAATAAACTTATTAAAAAAGGCTATACTCCTTTGATTGCTCCAGCTATCGTTAAAGATTTTGCCCTTTTTGGCAGCGGTCAGTTTCCTTGGGGAGAACAAGAAGTTTACTCTCTTAACGAAAAGAATGCATATTTATCAGGGACTGCCGAGGTGCCTGTAACCGCTTATTATGCTAATGAAATCTTAGCTGACAAAGACCTTCCCAAAAAAATGGTGGCATTTTCTAGCTGTTTTAGAAAAGAAGCTGGCTCTTATGGAAAAGATACCCGCGGACTCTACCGCCTGCATGAATTTTGGAAGGTAGAACAATTAATTATCATGAAAAATGATATTGAGGCCGCAAGAAAAATGCATGAAGAATTACAAACAAATACCGAAGAAATCTTGCAGGACCTTAAATTACCTTACCAAAAAGTTTTAATGTGTACAGGAGAAATGGGTGAACCCCATTTAAAAAAATATGATACAGAAACATGGATGCCCTCAAGAAACAGTTATGGAGAAACGATGTCTAACTCAATTATGGGTGATTTTCAAACCCGCCGACTAAAGATTAGATATCGCAACTCTCGCGGTCAAATCGAGTATTGTTATTCGCTTAATAATACTGCTATTGCCTCACCCCGTCTATTAATTGCGATTTTGGAAAATAATCAACAATCAGATGGTAGTATTCTCGTACCGGAAGTACTTCAACCTCTGGTAGGCTTTACTAAAATCTGCCCCAAACCTAAAGCTTAACTCTTTTACTATTAAAGTCTTATTTTAATTTTGCTCTTTGATTTTTGATCTTTAACGACTGATCGTAGGAGAAGGCGTAAACAAACCTTCCCGACAAGAAACTTTATTTTCCGTACCCTTAACAAAATACTCTACTTTACCAAAGTAACAAATCCGCTCAGTAATCTCTGTTGGTTTATTAAACCATTTTCTCTGTTGATTATAATTTTTTAATAATTCTGTCATTACCCGATTCCAAATTGGAGCGGCGCCGGTAATTCCGGAGGTTAAATAAGGATGCATAGGAGAGTTATCATTATTGCCTACCCAAACTAAAACCAAAAAATCAGGATTATAACCAACAGTCCAGTTATCTTTTTTATCATTGGTAGTACCGGTCTTAACTGCTACTTTATAACCAGGAATCTCCAAAGCCGAATGCGGTCCAAAGGCCATCTGCCGCGCAAAATTATCCGCTAAAATATCAGAAATAATATAGGCTACACCTTCATTCATTACCTTAAACTTTTCCGGATTAATCTCATAGATTGATAAACCCCCAGTATTTTTAATATTAATGATGCTGGATAAAGAAACACGATAACCTAAATTAGCCAAAGTGCCAAAAGCTTTAGCCATATCCAACATCGTTACCTCTCCTCCGCCTAAAGCCAGTGATAACCCATAACGTGAAGGATCTTCCCAAGTAGAAATTCCTAATCTTTGGGCATAATTAATAAAATTAGTTACTCCTAAAGAATTAATTACCTTAACCGCCGGAATATTATAAGAATTGGCTAAGGCATAACGAAGAGGAATTCTACCATGATAACGATTATCGTAGTTAACCGGACGATAAATCTCTGAACTGGAAATTTGAAAGGCCACCGGAGAATCATCAATAATTGTAGCGGCGGTATAATCTTTACTTAAAGCCAACGCATAAAGCAGCGGTTTAATCGCACTACCAGGTTGACGTAAGGCAGTAGTAACATTATAGGCTC
>CAZYRU010000054.1:0-5794 GCA_964649995.1 uncultured Gammaproteobacteria bacterium | reverse complement strand
TAATATTAAATTCACTTGAAACTGTGGATATAAACCCGGAGGTAAGTTTATTCCGATATGAATAGATGGAAAGTTTTAATTTCAAACATTTAAAGAAATTTAAAATATCTTTCTTTTTTATTACTCCTGCGCTTGCAACAAGGAAATCCAAAATACTCTGAATTTACTATCAAGGTCGAAGATGATAATGAAAAAAGATATTATAGAAAAATGGAAATCCACTTCTTCTCTGACAAAAAACCGGCAAAATTGAAATTGAATAAGTTACGATACATATGAGACTCTAAGGGTATTTAATTTAAGTTATGAAAGGATCTTTAGGAGTCTCAACTTCATTCCAAGATTTATTCTTTGTATAATAGGCAAAGGAGAAAATCTATATGTTCTATTTCTGCTTTTCATGAATCTGAAGCAGCAGAATTCAGACTTAAAATAATTTAATTCCATAAACACTATAGAACAAAAGTAACGATTGATGCCTTTTCTGTCTCCAAGCCAACTATCTACCGCTGGAGAAAAAAACTTACCGATAGTGGTGGTAAATTGGAGATTTTGACTCTTATCTTAAAAGAAAAGATATTAAACACTTATTTATTTATCCCCGATGTCCCAAGATTAATGCTTTTATCGAAAGAGCCAATCGTTACAAGAAGAATTTATCAACGGTCATGAGGAATATGCCATTGAGGGGATTGATGAGTTAACTCCCGTCTTATTGATTACTCTTATTGATTACCTAGTTTGGTACAATACTAAGCGAGTTAATAAGTCTTTAGGCAATGTTTCATCGATTAACCACCTATTAAAAATTTTACCTGTAGAGTCTCAAATGTATGTGAGTTATACATAAATTTGACAAATAAAAAAGTAATTGTTATCCTATTAATAATTATGGATAAAAAACTAACAACCTTATTTCTAGTTTTTCTTTTATCTTTTAGTCTTTTTGCTACAATTGTTATTTTTAATAAACCCTTAACCCAGTTAACCCGCGCCAGTGAAGAAAATAATCCTTCACCCAATAGTAGTTTAATCTTTGCTTATCCTTTAACAGTAAAGGCTGATGGTAAAACTACTGCTAATCTTAATGTCTTTGTTAGAAGTTACAAAGGAACGCCTTTAGCGAATAAACCTGTTGCAGTTACTACTTCTTTAGGTCAAATTAAAACCATTAGCAATATTACTGATAAAACCGGTAAGGCTACCTTTAGTCTTACTTCACAAGACAAAGGAGTAGCGGAAATTGAAGCCGTAGTAAATAATAATATTAAACTTGCTCAAAAAGTTACTGTCAAATTTGAATGAGTAAAAAGCAGATTAATAAAGTAGTTATTCCAGCGGCGGGTTTTGGCACCCGCTTTCTTCCCCAAACCAAAGCAATGCCTAAAGAAATGCTGCCAATTGTTGATAAACCAGTAATTCAATATGTAGTCGAGGAAGCAGTTGCCTCTCATATTAAAAATATTATTATTGTTACCGGCTCAAACAAAAGAGCAATCGAAGATCATTTTGATAATCCCAACGAAGATCTAGTAAAAAATCTGCTTCAGGGCAATAAAAAACATCTGCTAGAACAGATTCAAAAAATCTCAGAAATGGCTAATTTTATCTATGTTCGGCAAAAAGGCCCCTACGGCAATGGTACACCAATTTTAGCCGCCGAAGCATTAATAGAAGATGAACCATTTGCAGTATTGTGGGGAGATGAATTTATTTATTCCCATCCTCCTAGATTAAAACAGATGATTGAAGTTTATCAACAATATCCTGGTATTATTATCTCCGGTGTTAAAATCGAAAAAAAAGAAGACCTTAAAAGATATGGAATTGCTCAGCTTGAACCGATTGAAGGTAATTTATCCCGCATTAAAAAAATTGTCGAAAAACCCAATCCTGATGAAGCACCATCTCATATTGCTACTCATGGTGCATATATTTTACCGCCAGAAATTTTCCAAGCCTTAAAATCAATTAAACCCGGCAAAGGAGGAGAAATTTGGTTAGTAGATGCAATTAATCTCTTAAAAGATCAGGGCATACCGGTATATGCAGTCGAGATTGAAAATAGCAAATACTATGATACCGGAAATAAAATTGAATACCTAAAAACCGTGGTAGAGATGGCTTTAAATCACCCTGATATTAATGGCGAATTTAAACACTTCCTCAAAGGCTTAAAGATTTAAAGTTGAATTTAGAGTTGTCTACTGTTAAAATTAATAAATTATGGCAAAAATTGATCAGCAAATTGAAGAACTATTTAATGTCAAAGCTCATCTTGGCCACAAAAAAAATCGTGTCCATCCTAAGGCAAAAAAATATATCTATACCTTTGAAAATGGCGTATCAATTATTGATCTCACCCAAACTTTAGCTTTGCTGGAAAAAGCTAAACAATTTATCCGCGATCTTAAAAAAAACAACAAAACCTTAGTCTTTGTCGCTACCAAAAAAATTGCAGCGGATTTTGTCAAAAAAAGCTGCGAAGAAAATAATCTTAGTTTTATTACCACAAAATGGCCAGCCGGCTTTTTAACTAACTTTGAGATGATTAGCAAAAATATTAAAAAACTCAATACAATGAAAAAAGAAAAAGAAACCGGTGGCTTCAATCAATATGTAAAACATGAACAGGTTAAATTGACAAAAGAACTTAATAAGTTGGAAAAATTCTACGGTGGAATTGCCAAACTTAATAAAATGCCTGATGCCTTATTTATTATTGATCTTAAAAAAGAAAAAAATGCTGTATCTGAAGCTCGAAAAATGCAAGTTCCTACCATCGCCATTACCGATACCAATGTTGATCCTGAACTGGTGGATTATCCTATTCCTGGTAATGATGACTCCTTAAGTTCAATTGAATATTTTGTTAAAGATATTATTGCCGCTTGGACAACGGCAGAAAAATAATATACAATTAAGGATTATGATTAATCTATCTCTGTTAAAAAAACTACGTGAGGAAACCGGTATATCTTTTTCATTATGTAAAAAAGCACTTGAGGAAGCAAATAATGATCTTGATAACGCGCAGAAGCTACTTTCCCAATGGGGAGCAGAAAAAGTCAAAGATAAATCTCAACGTACTACTTCTCAAGGCGCAATTTTTTCTTATCTACACCACAATAAAAAAATTGCTGTCTTGGTAGAAATTCTTTGCGAATCAGATTTTGTGGCTAATAATCAAGAATTTCAGCAATTCGGACAGGAAATAGCTATGCAAATTGCCTCTCTTACTCCTGGCAATATCGAAGAGTTATTGCAACAAGATTATATTCGCAATCCGGCAAAAAAAATCACCGATTTAATTCAAGATGCCGTACTTAAATTTGGAGAAAATATTAAAGTCGGCCGTTTTGTCAGATGGGAGTTAGGGGAAAAGCTTTAAAAAATTTATGGATGATTTTAAACAAAGTTGTCTGAAAATAATCGCTTCCTTAAAAGAAGATCTAAAAACCATTCGTACTGGCCGCGCCTCACCGGCTTTAATTGAAAATCTAATCGTAGAAACTTATGGAGGTCAAACAAAATTAAAACTGCTTGAGTTGTCCTCAATTACTACCGAAGGATCAACTGCTTTACTGATACAACCCTTTGACCCGGCAATTATTACCGACATTGAAAAAGCGATTCTAAAATCACCCTTAGGATTCTCTCCTCTTGTTCAGGGAAATAAAATTATTATCCGTATCCCTGCTTTGTCTCAGGAACAAAGGGAAAAAATGATTAAATTGGTAGGTCAAATAGTGGAAGAAAAAAAAGGTTATATCCGCAATCTCCGTGATGAAAAAAGGAAAAAAATCAAAGCGGATTTAGAAGCCAAACTAATTACTCAGGATGACAAATATCGTTGGGAAAAAGAGATAGATCACCTAACTCAAGAATATATGGCACAAATCCAAACCATCAAAGAAAACAAAGAGGCAGAAATACGTGCAGTTTAAGCTTTAATCTTAGAATTACAAATTAGTAATAGTAATTTTTCCTATTTGATATTTAAAATTTAATATTTAATTTTTAATCTTTGACTTTAAATTTAATATGTCCATTATTATTTTTATTCTAATTTTAGGAATAGTGGTGCTTATTCATGAATTTGGTCATTTTATTGCCGCCAAAAAAAATGGTGTTTTGGTCGAAGAATTTGGTTTCGGTTTTCCCCCGCGACTGGGAGGAATAAAAATTGGTGAAACTCTTTATAGTATTAATCTTTTTCCTATTGGCGGTTTTGTCAAACTTTTCGGAGAAGAGTATGCTCAAATTAACCAATCAGTTATTAATACTAAAAAATTAAATCGGTCTTTTGTCCATAAAAAACCATGGCAAAAAATAGTCATTATCAGCGCCGGTGTAGTTGGCAATTTTATTTTAGGTTGGTTTTTAATCTCTTATGTTTTTACGCAAGGTGTACCCGCGCTAACTAATCAAATTATAGTAGAAACAGTAATGCCAAAATCACCAGCGGCAGAAGCAGGTATTAAAGAAAAAGATATTATTAAGGAGGCGGTTTTTAACCAAAAAAAATATCCTTTAAACTCAATTAATGATTTGGTAGTCTTAAGCAAAAAAAGTGCCGGGAAAGAAATAACTTTAACTGTAGCAAGAAATAAAAAAGTAGTAATTATTAAACTGATACCGCGCCAAAAACCTCCAGCAGGCGAAGGACCACTCGGATTAGTCCTAACCTCATTGGTTGAAAAAAAATATCCTTGGTATCAAGCTCCTTTTTATGGCCTAAAAGAGGCGGCACATATTACTTGGCAAATTATCTCACAACTTAATCAAACACTTGTTCAATTAATTACTTTTAAAAAACCTAGCGCTGATGTCGTCGGCCCTATCGGCATTGCCAGCTATACCTCTCAAGTAATGAAATTTGGAAAAAATGCACTATTGGAATTTATTGCTTTAATCTCTCTTAATCTTGCCATTATTAATATCCTTCCTTTTCCGGCGCTTGATGGTGGTAGAGTAGCCTTTGTTATTTATGAAATGATCACCAAAAAACGCGTTAATGCTAATATAGAACGCAACCTAAATTTAATCGGTTTTAGTATTTTGATGTCATTGGCATTAATCGTCTCAATTAATGATATTTTAAAATTAATTAATTCTCATTAATCAATGAATCCATGGTTGATCTTAACAACTATAAAATCATTACTATTTCAGGGAAAATTGCCAGCGGCACTACTACTTTGGCAAAAAATTTAGCGAGAATCCTTAAATGGGAGTATTTTAACGCCGGTGATATACAGCGCCAATATGATCGTCTGCATCATATCCATGAAAATAAGCAGGGAGCAGCCTCAAGGCCGGACGAACATGAACGTCAAATTGATGCCTTCACAAAAAAGATGTTAACGGAAAAAACTAATCTTATCTATGAGGCATGGCTAGCAGGATTTATGGCGCAGGGAATTGATAAAATACTTAAAGTTTTGGTTATTTGCTCCAATGAAGCGCTTAGAATTGATCGGGTAGTTAACCGAGAAAATATCTCGGTAGAGGAAGCAAAGATTTGGATTAAAAACAGAGAAGAGGAAAATATTTCTAAATGGAAAAAATTATATGGTAATTATGATTTTTGGGATCCTAAATATTATGATTTAATAATTGATACTTATTCTTCAGGTAGAATGGAAACAGTAGGAAAAGTCCTGGATAAAATTAATTATCATAGTCAGTGAAAAAGCTTTACTCTGATTTAATTAAAAACCAAATATATTAAAATTAGGTAATTGCACCTGAAATTTAAAAAAATATAAAATAATAAGGTGCAATTATGTTT
>CAZYRU010000053.1:0-6075 GCA_964649995.1 uncultured Gammaproteobacteria bacterium | reverse complement strand
ATTATTGTATTTCTAATTCAGAGTATTTTTCCTGCCTATATTAATTTAGAATCAATTGTTTTGTCGTTGGGTTCATCCTCAGCCATTGGGATTATTTTTGGCGTTTTTCCGGCAAAAAAAGCTGCTGATCTTTCTCCGATTGAGGCGATTAGATATGAATAAAAATTACCGTTAAAATTTTTCTTATTAGTTATTATGGAAAATTTAAATAAAAAAAAATCCGCAGAAAGAATATTTCCTACCATCCCTTTGGATGCCGAAGTGGAAACTATAAGAAGAATTATTTCTAGCGCTAAAGATATATTTATCTTAAGCAATATTGAACTTAAATTATCCGAAAAAATGAAACAAGATCCTAGAATTCAAGCGGAGATTAATCACCGTAGGAACATTCTGCTTAAAAAATAAACTACTGCTTTTTTAACTAAATTCTGGCAAATTCTGATACATTATGATATAATTTAAGGCTCAATTATGGAAAGAGGTGTAAAATATGAGGTTAAAAATCTGGAGGTACAAAAAGTAGTTCGTTCTTTAATTGTATCTTTAGCTTTTCCTGAAGAGCTATATGCTGATTTGGCCAGTAGTCAGCCAGCGGCGGTTTTGCGCTTCTATTTAGGTTTAAAAAATTCCGGTAAAAAAGAACGCCTAGCTTTTTTTGGTGGTAGAGTAAAGTCTTGGGAAAATTTACCTGAAGCAATTCAACGAGAGATAGGTGAAGAGGTAGCTTTTGATTTTTTAGGTTTGCCCAAACAAACTATCTTTGGTCCCTGGCAGTATTCTTCTCCCCGTTCAGGCAAACGTGAGGTAATGCTTACTTATAATCCCGTTTTGCCTAATAAAGGCTCTATGGTGGGTGATTCGGAAATTGCTCAGGTAAAGATTTTGCGTTTTGAGGAGCTTAAAAGATTAATTGAATTTGGTACTTTAGGCAATGTTCCTTTGGAGAATCATTTGGCTATGAGTTCTTGCTCAAAAGATAAAATTCAGATTAATAATGAAGAAGCGCAAAAAAGAAATTACGCAATGAAACGGATGCTACAGTGGATGGGACATATGGAAGATTTTTATCACAGGAAATTTAGGCAAATAATTTTTCAAGAAGGAAAAATTATATCAAAGGAGATATTTATTCAAGAATACAACAAAATTTTGAATAATTTTATTTGCAGAGGATTTGAAACTGCAATAAAAAAATTCTATTGCTTAGAGCAAAAAAATCAAAATCAGGATAAATTAATTGAAAATTTAAGAGGAGGATATCTAGGAAAAGACATTTTATATTATTTGCCCTTTTTGACTAATCAAGAAGGAATAACTTTATCTTTACTGGAGCAGTCAACAGACGGGGTTAAAATGTTTGTTTCTTTTTTACAAGGAATATTAACTGATTTTTTACAAGAACAGAGTTTAACACCTAAGCAATATCGGGATTTTATGGTTGATTCTTCTACTGCTTTGTCCTATAAACTTAATCAGCTTAATTTGCTCAATTATTCTTTTAGTGAACGACTGAAGAAAATCTTTAATTTAGATGATTCTGGTCTTGATGAAGTTATGGATTATGTTAGGAATTTTTTTCGTGATTTATCTAGCGAAATGAAGATTGCCGATCCTAAATTGACCAAAGGTCTATATCAAGATTTTACTTTATTAAATGAGATAAATAATGCTAATTTTGGTTATCTGCTAAATCTTTTTTTTGGGGTGGATATTAAAGAAAATATGCCTCAATTTCAAACACTGATTCAATTTGAAGCCGGTCGCCAACTACTTTTGATCCTTAAAGCGTTAAGCGGTGTGGAATATTATAAAAAAGAGATTAATAAAATCAGAAATGGCAAAATGCAGAGTGCCTTAAGTAATTTTTTTGGGCCGGTAGTGGACGAACAGATTATTAATCTTAATAAAAACAATAAGATGCGGATTCGAATCCGCAAAAGAGGCGAGAATCTGTATCTAGTTGATGAAAGACCAACAAAGACCTTTACTTCCTTTTTAAGAAAGAGTTTTGAGGAAAAAGTAGAAGATATTAAAGATTTTTTTTCGGTTAGCGTAGTAATTTTAAATCAAGATAAAAATCTTGACCGAGCTAATTTTTTGATAGATGAATTTTATCAATTTTTACTTGAGCAGTTTCCTGGTGCTAAACTTTCTTGTTTTGATAAAAAAAATTATGGTATTAATGATTATCTTTTAGCCAGTCGGACCAATAATAATCTTCCTGTGGAGGGAAAAAGACAAGGTTCTCAAAGTAATAGGTTATTAAGGACAAAGCTTTTTTTTGAATTAGATGGGGAAAGATTAGAATTTGTGGTTTATCCTTTTTATTCTACTGCCAATGATAATAAATTATTTTGGGGATGGCTTGAGAAAATAAAGGATGATAAAGAATATGTGGTACGCCGACTTTTAGCTGAACATAATGGTATTCCTTCGTTTTATAATCTGCTGTTTCCACCTAATTTATATCCTCAGCATTATCGGCATAAGCTTAATTCTCACTATTACTCTTAACGCCAATAATTTAATTATTTAAGTTTTATACTGTATTTTTTACTGCTGTAGGCAGTAAACAAAGTACCCTCCGGCAGTGACCAATAATGATTGTCAAAATATAGATCAATTCTTTTAAGACTTTTGTAGATTTTTAATTTTTGATATTTTTTAGAAGTTTCTTGCGCAATAAGATAAGATTGGAGGACACCTCGTTTAGAATTTAAAGGATAAATGACTGTACCGGCTTTAAAATGACAAACAGTCTCTGGTAATTCTTCGTTAAGATGAAGTTGATAAGGAAAAATTTCAGTTTTTACCATAATTATTTTTGACAATTAGGGCAATAAAATGAACTTCTGCCTCCTTGTTTTATTTTTTTAATTGGGGTTTGGCAATTAATACAGGGTTGTTTTTCTTTTTGATAAACCATCAAATAATTTTGATGTTTACCAGTTAATCCATTAGGCAAGATATACATCTGATCGCTAGCAGAGGAGCCTTGATGTTTAATACCAAGATGAATGGTTTTTAACAGGGCGCGGTAAAGTTTTTTACTTTGTTCAAGGTTAAGATTTCTTGCTTTAGGATTAATTTTTGCTAAAAAAAGCGCTTCATTAGCATAAATATTACCAATACCCGCTAATTTATTTTGATCCAAAAGCAGTTGTTTAATCGACTGTTGGGATTTAAGTATTAAACCTTGAAAATACTTTAAAGAAAAATCAGAAGATAAAATATCCTTACCGCGAGGTTTTTCTTGATTGAGTGAAAGCTTAATCCAGCCAAATTTACGCAGATCGTTAAAGAAGATACAACTTTTATCGGAAAAATGGATAATAATTCGGGTGAGTCGACAGGGCATTTTATTAGTATGGGCTAGGGGAATAGTTTGTTGGTAGATTGCCTGCTGGCAATTGTCAGCATACAAGATTTGGCCAGTCATTTTAAGATGAAAGTTAAGATAATAGCGATTACTAAGCAGGAAACTTAAATATTTTCCCCAGCGCTCAAGTTTAGTAATAGTTTGATTAAGCGCATGCTTAGGGTCGCCTACTAGTTGTTTTTTTTCTAAAACTGTAATCTTAACAATTTTTTTACCTACTATTTTAGGTTGCAGTTGTAGGCGAATAGTTTCAACCTCAGGCAATTCGGGCATGGCGTTTAACAAATTTTAATATCTCGTGTTTAAATCTGTCTTCAGAAAATTTTTCCGCAGTAAGGCGACTTTCCTTTTTTAACTGTAGGTATTTTTGTGCGGGTAATTTTTCCAAGATCTGGATTTTTTTAATTAATGCTTCAGGGGTTAAGCGGTTAAATAAATAACCATTTACTCCATCTTTAACAATCTCCGGTACACCGCCGCTAGCAAAAGCAATAGGAGGTAGGAAATAACTCATTGCTTCAACTATAGCAATACCAAATTCTTCATCTACTGCTGCAAAAAGGAAACCTTTAGCGTGAATAAGGATTTGGTGAAAATCTGCGTCATTAATTTCGCCTAAAAATTCGACTGTGTTTCCGGCGAGCGATTGCAAATATTTTTTATCTCTACCTTCGCCGATAATTTTTAACTTAAATTTAAGTTGATTAGCGGCCTGAATTAAAATATCAATATGCTTAGCTCTCGCTAAACGGGAAACGGTAACATAATAGTCACCGCCAGTTTTTGGGAGAGCAGTTAATTTAGGAATATAAACTGGAGGATAAATAACACTAGCATCACGGCGATAGAATTTATTAATTCGTTGGCGAGTTTCTTGAGAATTGGCGATAAAATAATCTACTCTTTGGGCAGAAAGATAATCCCATAGACGTAAGTGATGATTAATTAAATGAGCATAAATTTTAATTATTTGATATTTTTGCCATTCTAAAGCGGTTTCGTAGTAATAGAGATAGCGAGGCTGATGATGAAGATAACAAATATGAGTGGTTTGAGGTTTGGTGATTATTCCTTTGGCCATATAGGCGCCTGATGATGAGATTACTAAGTCATAATTACTCAAATCAAGACTTTCCCAAATCCAAGGAGTAATAAAGCGTAAAGGAGAATAAAGTTTTTTTAATAAAGGAATTTTATCGGCCCAAGAAGTAATTATTTTCCATTGTAAAAATTTTTCTGCATGACTACCCAAACTGTGAGGATTATAAAAGGTAGTATAAACATCCGCTTGAGGAAAAATTTTTTTAAGAACTAACAATACTCTTTCGGCGCCACCAAACTCTTGTAATTGATCATGAACAATAGCTATTCTCATTTTTTATATTATACTTTATAAATGACTATTTTAAATGCAGTGATTTTAGGATTAGTAGAAGGAATAACCGAATTTTTGCCTATTTCTTCTACCGCGCATCTGATTTTTACCAGTAAAATATTACAGATTCCTCACTCGGATTTGCAAAAATTTTTTGAGGTTTTTATTCAGTCAGGCGCGATTTTAGCGGTAATTTTTTTATATTTACAATATGTTAGAGACAATAAGCTAATAGTTAAGCGGGCATTAGTGTCATTTATTCCTACTGCTATAGTAGGTTTTTTGTTTTATACATTTATTAAAAAAGTATTTTTTGAGACTAATTATTTAATTATTACCAGTTTGTTGATAATTGGTATCATCTTTTTTCCAGTCGAGTTTTTAATTTCCAGAAAAAAATTAAGATTAACTCGTTCTTTAAACCAAATCAATTATCCTCAAGCAATATTAATCGGTTTAAGCCAGACTTTAGCGGTTATACCTGGAGTGTCGCGTTCGGGAATAGTAATAGCCACCATGATGCTAATGGGTTATAAGCGAGAGGAATCAGCTCAATATTCTTTTTTGTTGGCAGTGCCAACTATTTTGATGGCTTCACTCTATGATTTTTATAAAATGCGTCAAACTATAGTTTTTACTGCTGATAATTTTATTTTTTTAGGAGTGGGTTTTTTAGTTTCATTCTTGACTGCTTATTTAACTATGAAATGGTTAATTGGCTATTTAAAGCAAAATTCCTTGATAATTTTTGCAGTTTATCGTCTACTTCTTGCTATAATATTGGTATTAGTTTTTAGATAAGAAGAAATTTTTAAATTTTTTTAGCTCAATAAGTTAGCCTACTTTTGCAGGTGTGTCTGTAGCTCAGTTGGATAGAGCGAAGGTTTCCGGAACCTTAGGTCGAGAGTTCAAGTCTCTCCAGACACACACAAAACAGGTTAGAATATCAGTGGGCTTATAGGTAAGTGGTATACCGAGTCATTCGCATTGACTAGTCGCCGGTTCGATTCCGGCTAAGTCCACCCGTAACAGATGGAGCCGTAGTTCACCGGTTAGAACGCGATCCTTATAAGATCGATGTAGATGGTTCGATTCCATCCGGCTCCACAAAAAAACTCGTGCAGTCTTAAAGAATGAGTGGTAAAATAAAAAGATGTTTGCCGAGGTAGCCAAGGTGGTCACGGCGGTGGTCTGAAAAACCTCAGATGTCAGTTCGACTCTGACCCTCGGCACAAACAAAGAGATATGCGGCGGTAGTTCAGCGGTAGAATGTCTCCTTGCCAAGGAGAAGGTCGCCGGTTCAAATCCGGTCCGCCGC
>CAZYRU010000052.1:0-6311 GCA_964649995.1 uncultured Gammaproteobacteria bacterium | reverse complement strand
GTCTAAATTGTTTACTACCTGCTGTTGTCTAGTGCGTAGATTTTTTAATTGGTAATTTTTACACTTTATTTCTTCCGGACCGATAATTAGCGCATAAGCAAAATTATTTTTATTTGCCCATTTTAGTTGTTTGTCTAGTTTCTTTGTCGGTTCAAGAAAAATTTCTGCCGCTATACCTTTTTCTCTTAAAAAAGCAACAGCTTTAATTGAGTGGGGTAAAAATTCTTGAGTAAAGACTGTGACTAAAATCTTTTTTTGCAAATTAAGGTTAGCAGGAAAAAGATTTTTATTGCATAAAAATTCCTCTAAAACCACATCTGAGGTAGCAAATCCAATACCCGGTAGTGTGAGTTTGTGATTGTAGGCGGCGATTAGATTATCATAACGACCGCCACCAAGCAAAGAGCGCTTTAGACCCGCTGTTTCTTTGACTTCAAACACTAAGCCGGTATAGTAATCTAAACCGCGAACAATACTGGGGTTAATTTCGCAGTATTGATCTATACCATAGTTTTTAAGTAAGGAAAAAAGAGATTGAAAATAAGGGCTGTTTTGCAAAAAACTTTTATTGTTTAAGAACGCCTCTAGCTTAGAAATTTGTTTTGGGTTAAGATTAATTTCGGCTAACAGTAGGGGAAATTTTTCCGGCGGAATTTTTTCTTTTTTATCAATTATCTTAAAAAGAGTATTTAAATCAGTTTTAATTCCCAGTAAGCGCAGTTTTTCTTCCATTAGATTGCGGCAGTTAAGGTAGAGAATAAAATCTTGTTTCTTTGCCCCAAACTGAAGAAAGAGGTTAACGACGGTATAAAGAATTTCAGCATCAGCTAAGAGATTATCACTGCCTATAATATCAAAATCAGCCTGATAAAATTCTCTCGCCCGTCCTTTTTGTGGAGCTTCATAGCGGTATCTTAATCCCCAATTAAAAAGCTTAAGGGGAAAGGTTAATGCCTGAGCTTTATTGGCAATCATTCTTGAGAGAGAAGGAGTCATTTCCGGCCGCAAAACTAGTTGTTGATCTTTGTTTTTAGCAATTACTTGAAAGGTTTGTTTTGCTATCAGTTCTTGAGAACTTTTATTAAGATAAAGATTAATATCCTCAAGTAAAGGACCATCATAGGCTAAAAAGCCATGTAAGTCTGCTACTTTTTTAAGTTGAGTAAAGATATAGTCTTGTCGTGCTTTGCTTTCAGGATATAAATCACGCAACCCGCGCTGGGGATTAAGATTAATTAGCATTAACCAATTATACCAGTTTTTATTACTGACTGGCTTCTAAAGTAATTTTAAAGGTTTTTATTTCTTTGTTACGCCACAATTTTATTTCTACCTGATCGCCAACTTTTTTCTTTAAGACCATTTTTGCCAGCGATTGATCATCTTCACCCTTAATTTTTTGACCGTCAAATTGAGTGATAATATCTTCTTCTTGAATCCCAGCTTTTTGCGCCGGAGAGTTATCCAACACCTCAGTTACATAAGCTCCTTCTACTAACTCATTCATAATAGCAGTTTTCTGATCAATGGCTTTATAGCGAATTCCTAAATAAGGGCGTTCAAATTTTCCCCCTTGTTGATTAAAAGTATTCAGTAAGTCTTTGACTAAATTAACCGGAATAGCAAAACCAATATTTTGTCCTTCAGCAGCAATGGCGGTATTAATCCCTATTACTTCTCCTTTAGAGTTTAGAAGTGGGCCGCCGGAGTTACCAGAAGAAATAGCGGCATCAGTTTGAATAACATTATCAAGTTTTTCAATATAGCCTTCAAAAGGTGAGCCGGCGGTAATGCCGCGGCCTAACCCTGAGATAATACCTGAGGTAACTGTATTTTTAAATTCTCCTAGCGGTGTACCGATTGCAATTGCCATCTGTCCCAATTTAAGTTTATTAGAATCACCTAATTTTAAGGGGCGCAGATTAGCGGCGTTAATTTTTAGGATAGCTAAATCATTCAAAGGATCCCGATATATTTTTTGCACATCAAATTTGCGGTTATCATTTAACATTACTTGATAGCTAGCGTTAGTATCGGAAACTACATGTTTATTGGTAATAATCAGACCGTCATTGCTTACAATAAAACCACTGCCTATATTTTGCTCCACTTTTTTTTTGGTAGAAGGCACCGGTTTTAATGAGCCAAAAAAATCAAAAGGATCAAGTTCTAAATAACCTCCTAGCGACAGGGTTTTACTGATTCCTACTGTTACTACTGATGGTAGTGATTCCTCAACAATTTTAGTAATCACCGATTCTTCATAAACAACGGTTTGTTTTTCTTGAGTTTGGGGAATATTAAGTTGTTTTTGCCACTGGGGAAGATTAAACTTTAACGGTGCCAAAGAAGGCATTAATTTATAAGTTTTTAAAATCGCGACAGCGATTATGGCTAAAGCTAAAATAGAGATGAGTTTTTTCATAAGTTTATTTTAACAATAAACTATTAATTTGTTTTTGTTCCTAGTGTTTCAATTGCCTTTTCCAGTTGTAAATCAGTTTCTCTAGTTAAGGTATTACCATCTTTGATGACATTTTTGACTTTAATATCTGCCTCAATGCCTTTGCCATTAATCCAATTTCCATTGGGCAGAATCCATTTAGCAACGGTAATATGCAATCCAGCGCCGTCTTTTAGGTCCAGAGGTTCCTGCACCGAACCTTTGCCAAAGGTTTTTTCTCCAATAAGCGACGCGCGTTTATAATCTTTAAGGGCACCGGCTAAGATTTCTGCCGCCGAGGCAGATCCTTGATCAATCAATACTGCCAAAGGAATATCCTGCAGTTGGCCCTTACGGCTAACTACATAATCTTTATTTTCCAATACCGTTGATTGTTGTTTGACTACCACTTTTCCCATTGGTAAAAACTCACCTGCGAGATAAACCGAGCTTTCTAGATAGCCGCCGGGATTACTACGCAGATCAAGCACTAAACCTTTGATTTGTTCTGCTTCCCATTGTTTTTTGATGGTGGCTACTGCTTGATCCCATTGGTTATTGGTGTTATCACCAAACTGATTTAATTTTAAATAAGCTACTTGATAACAATCTTTTTGGCAATTAAGTGGTTTTTCTAAACTTAACTCTACCGGTGGAACAATGATTTGATCTCGAATAATAGTAAAATTTAAAGCTTGAGAATTCCTGAGAATTTTTAGTTTCACTGCAGTACCGCGTTTACCGCGGATTTGGCTGACTACTTGAGTTAAGGAAAGGCCTTTAATTTCCTTATCATCAACTTTAACAATAATATCACCAGCTTTAAGACCAACTTTTTCTGCCGGTGAATTTCTTAACGGTGAAATAATAACTACCTGATTGTCTTTAAGACCCAGTTGCGCGCCAATACCGTCAAATTTACCTCCTAAATCATCTTTGGATTGTTTATTTTCTTCGGGGCTAAGGAAGAAAGTATATGGGTCTTCTACCGCCGCTACCATGCCTTTAATTGCTCCGTAATACATTTTTTTCGTATCAAGTTTAGATTTATCAATATATTTATTTTCTAATTTATTCCATGCTTCCCAAAAAAGACTAAAATCAAGATTTTTGGCTTGTTGAGATAAAGAAGCATTAAGATTTTTCAGTTGCACATACTCCCCTAATTTATATCCTGAACCAAAAACAAAAATTATTAACGTCAGAGCCAAGATTATATTAGTAGGATTAATTTTAATTACTGGTTTTTTTCCCAACATATTTAATAAGAATTTATTGATAAAAAATAATTTTACTAAAAACAGTTTGTGTTAGACAATAAGGAAATTGGGCATTAAAAATAAGATCAAAGGTAGATAGATCTTTAATCTGAAAAAAAGGCAGGAGTGATTTTTCATTAACAAGAGGTAAAGGCGAAACTACACCTTTGGCGCCTAAGACCTCTATTTTATTAAGTGCCAATTCATTAATCTTTTTCAAGATTACTATTTTATTTTCTAGTTCGGTCGCGGTTTCATTACTTAGCTGATTAAGATAAATCGTTTTTCCACCGGTATTTACCGAACATTGGTTTAAACTATACTCTTGTGACTTATTTACCGCTAAAACCAACAGCTCTTTTTTGATCTCCTTAACTTCTCCTTGAAAATAACAGTTAATTATAAGCTCTTCCTCCGATTGAGTTTTTATTTTTACCGTTCCTTTTTCATGGTTAATCTCGGTGATAATTCCTGGTTCTTGACAAAAATATTTTTGAGTAGAAAATAATCCTGTTTTTACCGCTAAAAGTTCATTTTTTTCTACCTTATCTCCGACAAATTTTTTTAGGTGTTTAAAAATATGTTTAGCTGGAATATTTAATTTTTCAGCGAGAAAAATTTCTTTCTCTTTTTCTTTGTTTAATTCCAAAAAAGGAGTAGAAAAATCTACCCGTTGACCTTTTTTTAGTAAACATTTTCCCTCCAGCGGCAGAGCAATGTTAATTAGCATATATAAAAACCATTATAGCAATTTTCTTTTAAATTAAATAAGTAAAAAGCAGTGCGCGTAAAGCATTTAGCGCAATTAAATTCCCTGATAAGAAACGTAGGGTAAAAGCCCAAGATAACGGGCGTATTTAATTTGTTTGGTAAGTTTTCTTTGATGTTTTGCACATACACCACTGCGTTCACGATTGATAATCTTTTTTCGCGGTGTAATAAATTTCTCGAGATTATCAATATCTTTATAGTTAGGATCGATATGGTATTGACAAAAAAAACATTTATTCATATTACTTTTTTATATCATTAAAAAGGTATATCATCAGGATTAACATCTTCATTTTTATTAGTTGTTTCTGGTGTGTCACTAGAGATATCAGCAGGAGGAAGATTATCTTCTGTAGGAATTTTAACTGCTTCTTCTTCAACCTCTTTTGGTGTTTCTGTTTTTACCTCTTCTCCGTTTTCTCCATTTTCTGCTGTAATCCGTTTATTATCACCAAAAACAATAAAGTCATCAAGTACGATTTCAGCTACGGTGCGCGGTTGTCCATCCCGTCCAGTAAAGGAACGATAAGTTAAACGGCCTTCTAGATAAACCTTGCGGCCTTTGGTAAGTAATTTACCGCAGAGTTCAGCTAGTTTTTGCCACGCGACAATCCGATGATATTGAGCTTCGTCTTTTGTCTGACCATCGGCAGTAGTCCAAGATCGGTTGGTAGCAATACCAAAACTACAGACTGCTGTTCCGGATGGAGTGTATTTTAATTCTGGATCACGAGTTAAATTACCAATTAACATCACTCGATTTAAAGAACGACTTGCCATAGATTTTTTTAGTTTAATCAATTTTTAACAATAAATAACGTAAAATTTGCTCATTAAAGTTAAGTTTTTTTCTCATTTCTGTCACATTCTTGATTGGCATTTCCAAAATCCAATGAAAAAAATAGGCATTAGTTTGTTTTTTAATAGGATAAGCAAGGTTTTTTTTACCCCACTTATTTTCTTGGCTGATTTTGCCTTCGAGGGATTGAATTAAGGTTTTAATTGTTTTGACGTCGTCTTCTTTCTCAAGAAGCAATGTCAGTTCATATTTTGTCATAAATTAATACTAAGAGTATCGATGATATAGTTATCCTTTATAATAATATTTAAGATGCAAAAAATCAAGAGCATTTTACCGTTAGTGTTAATTATCCTACTTTTTGCAACACGCTACTTAGGGATTAATTGGGGTTTGCCTTTTCCTTTTCATCCTGATGAGCGGAATATGGCGGTGGCGATTATGAATCTCAGATGTACAGATTTAAGCACCTGTTTCCACCCTAATTTTTTTGCCTATGGACAGCTGCCTTTATATTTAGCTTATATCTTAATTTTTTTATGGAAAATAATAATGAGGCAGTTGAACATTCCTATTTCTTTTGTGGAGGCAACTTTAGCCTTGCGTTTGATTTCGGCAACTGCCTCAGTGTTGATATTTTTTCTTGCGTTAAAACTGATTCGTTTAATCACCGGATCGACCCATCGCTTAAGTAATTATTTATTACTGATTTTTTCTCCGGTATTGATTCAACTGGCGCATTTTGGAACTACCGAATCACTCTTGATGCTTTTTTATTTCCTACTGATTTTTTTTAGCTGGCAAAGACAGCACCATCTTATTAGTCAAAATCAGTTTTTATGGCGGGCAGCTTTGGTTTCAGGATTGGCGGTAGCGACTAAGATATCCTCATTAATCTTTCTTATTTTGCCGGTTTTGACTCTTTTTTGGATAGTGATTTTGCAAAATAAACGGAATAAACAATATTTATCATTATTTTTTCAACTCGGTCTTTTTGGAAGCTATGTTTTTTTAATTGCCTTAATTTTTTCTCCGTATA
>CAZYRU010000051.1:0-6359 GCA_964649995.1 uncultured Gammaproteobacteria bacterium | reverse complement strand
TCTAAATAATTTACAAATGGCTTTAAAGTACTCATAATAATAAAGCCAATAAATAAGGAAAAAAGCAAATCGCGCAAAATCCATAATAAATTTAAAAATAATAGAAAAAAAACCGTAAAGATAATTGTTTTGGCTGAAATTTCAATCTTTTGCATATTTTTATTATAACAATTTATTAACCACGAGCAAGAGTAAAAGCATAAATCTTTTTTATTCTACCGGTTATTTTTAAAATCTGTGCCGCCGACTTCAAGGTAGCACCGGTAGTCACAACATCATCAACTAAAAGCACCTCTGCACCAAAAGGAGGCAAACCACTCAACTCAAAAGCACCCCGAAGATTGTTTAACCGAAAAGCTTTATCTTTAAAACTAACCTGAGGCTTAGTATTAATTTTTCTTTCTAAAAAATTTCCCCATGGTAAGTTAAGATAAGTATTAATTTTTTGCGCTATAAGAAGCGCTTGATTAAATCCCCGCTGGGCTAAACGCTGATGATGAAGCGGAATCGGTTGTAAATAAGTATTTTTGAGCCAATGACGATAATATTGATAATGTTCAAACCAATTGATCGAGTTAAAAAATTCATCAAATACCAATGTGGCTAAACCATATTTAAATTGATGAATAATTTTTTTTAAAATCGGCTCATAATAAAAAAGGCTAATAATCCCATCAATTTCGGGGTTTTTTTTACAGCCTGGATGAGTTAGACCATAACGACTAGGACGTTGACAATAAAAACATCTTTGATCTTTTAAATAAAGGAGTTTTGTTAAACATTTAGAACAAAGATATACTCCCAAATAGTGGCAATTAACACAGGTGTGGGGATAAAAAAAGTCAGACAAAAACATTAAATTAATCCTAGCAAAATCTTTTTTCTGTTCAAAATAATTTGTGAAGAAAAACTAACAAGGCTAATTTTGAGCCTGATCTATTTTGTTAATAATTTGATCTCTTGCATTCATACTGGTAGTGTTATAAATTTTCTAAGGACACAATTTTATTGTAAAAAAATATGTATTGTATTTTTTGTCAACATGCCAACACCGAAGTGATTGAAACCAGGTTGTCTGATGAAGGCGCTATTATAAGAAGAAGACGCTATTGTCCTAAATGTCAGAAAAGATTTACTACTTATGAAAGAGTAGAAGAACTGCCAATTTTGGTTATTAAACGTGATGGTCGCCGAGAAAGATTTAATCGTGACAAACTACGCAATGGTATTCTTAAAGCTTGTGAAAAAACTAATGTTACAGCTGATGATATTGAAAAAATAATTAATTATTTAGATAAAGAAATTAAAAATCGAGAGTCAACAGAAATAGAAAGCAAATTAATTGGCAATTTAATTGCAAAACAATTAAAAAAGATTGACAAAATAGCCTATATTCGTTTTGCCTCGGTTTTTCGCCGCTTTGTGGATGTGGAAGATTTTGAAAAAGAGGTTAAAAAATTATTATAATTTTTAATTTTCCTATGAAACTCACCGGCATATCAGAAAAGGTTTTCCTTGACCGTTATTCTTTAAAAGATAAAACAGGTAAACCATTAGAAAAAAAGCCGGAGCAGATGTGGAAAAGAATCGCTAGGGCGGTAGCCGGTGTTGAAAAAAAAGAGGTAAAAAAATTATGGGAAAAAAATTTTTACTGGGCAATGAAGAATTTTAAATATGTCCCTGGGGGAAGAATACTTGCCGGTGCTGGCAGTGGCTACGCAGTTACTTTTTATAACTGTTTTGTTATTCCTTCACCTAAGGATTCGCGGGATGGAATTTTGGAAACCCTAAAAAAAATGACCGAGATTATGGCTAGAGGAGGAGGGGTAGGAATTAATCTCTCCTCACTTCGCCCTCGCGGTAGTAGGGTTAAAAAAGTTAATGGCTTTTCTTCTGGACCCTGTAATTGGGCAGAGTTATTTTCTGTTACTACTAAAGATATTATTCAACAAGGAGGAACACGTCGAGGAGCTTTAATGCTTATGCTTTGGGATTGGCACCCGGATATTGAGGAATTTATCACAGTAAAACAAGACCTTAGCCGTATTAATGGTGCTAATCTTTCTTTGGCTATTTCTGATAGTTTTATGGAGGCAGTGGAGAAAAATGCAGATTGGCCATTGGTCTTTCCTGACTTTAATGATCCTGAGTATGATGAGAGGTGGGATGGAGATTTAGTTGAATGGAAAAAGTTAGGTAAAAAAGTCATTGTCCATAAGATAGTTAAGGCGAGAAAAATTTGGGATCTTATTGCTCAAGCAGCTTGGAAAAGCGCCGAACCAGGTGTAGTTTTTATGGAACGGTATGATAAGTGGCATAATAATTACTATTGGAATCGAATTAACTGCGTTAATCCTTGTGGGGAAGAAGGGCTACCTCCCTGGGGAGTATGCAACTTAGGTTCTATTAATCTTTCTGCTTTGGTAAAAACACAAAACATTGATAAAAAAGGCCAATTTGATTTCAAAACTTTAAAAAAAATTGCTCGAATTGCTGCCCGTTTTCAAGATAATGTGATTGAAATGGATAATTATTTTTTTCCAGGCATCCGCAAAACCCAGCTTGAAGGTGAAAGAAGAATTGGTTTGGGCACTATGGGCTTGGGAGATGCCTTAATCAAACTTCATCTTCGATATGGTTCAGAAGAATCGCTTAAATTTATTAATAAGGTCTATTCTATTATTAGAAATGAGGCCTACTTAAGTTCAATAGAAAATGCGAAAGAAAAAGGCGCCTTTCCTAAATTTGATAAACAGCTGTACCTTAAGGGTAGATTTATTCAAACCTTGCCCCACTCAATTCAAGAAAAAATTAAGCAATATGGTATTCGTAATTCTATTATTCTTATGCAGGCACCTACCGGATCCACCTCACTTTTAGCTAATACTACCTCAGGTATAGAACCGGTCTATGAATTTGAGTTTATCCGTAAAGATCGCTTAGGACAGCATGTTATTCGCCACCATCTTTATGATCAGTGGTTTAAACAACACGAAAAAGAAATTAATGAAGGAAAAATTAAAAAACCTAATTGGTTTGTTACTGCCCAAGAGTTAACACCAGAGGAGCATGTAGCGGTTCAAGCCGCCATCCAACAATATGTTGACGCTTCTATCTCTAAAACCGTTAACGCCCCTACCTCTCACACCGTTGAAGACGTTAAAAAACTTTATACCCTCGCTTATAAATCTGGCTTAAAAGGAATTGCATATATGCGCGAAGGCTCAAGAGCAGGAGTATTTGAAAAAAAAGAAGAAAAAAAACCCGAGCCCAAACTACTCGATTATACAGTTAAACCTCGACCAATGGTAGTACATGGATCAACTTATAAAATTGACACTCCTGTTGGTACGGCTTTTATTACCATTAATACCAATGGTGGTAATCCACCTGAGCCTTTGGAAATATTTATTAATGTAGGAAAAGCGGGAAGTGATGTTTATGCGATGGCAACGGGTTTAGGACGCGCATTATCTTTAGCTTTACGCTTTGCCTCTTTTATTCCTCCCCAGGAACGTATTAAAGAAATTATTAATCAACTTGAAGGAATTGGCGGATCAAGAAGTTTGGGTTTTGGTAAAGAAAGAATTAGAAGTTTGCCTGATGCAATTGCTAAAATTCTCGCTATTCACTACAATCTAAACAGTAGCAGTACTACAGAAGAAAAAAATCAAAATAAACCCACTCTAATTACCCAAACAACTCAACCATCACTACTTACTAAAAAAACTAGTGCTTTTGATATTTGTCCCAGTTGCGGTGAGGCTACTTTAGTGCACGAAGAAGGATGTAAAAAATGTTATAGTTGTGGTTATTCTGAATGTTAATCTATGCTTTATACCAAAACAGGTGATGGAGGAACCACTAGTAATTATGTGGGTGAAAGATTAAGTAAGGCTGATTGGCAAATTGAAGCCTGTGGGGATTTGGATGAATTAAATAGTTTTATTGGTTTGGTAATTTCTAATAAGAAACTTAAAAAAAACCACATAATGCTTCTTAAATTAATCCAAAAGGATCTTTATCTAATTATGGCTCACCTCTCTAGGGCTAAAACCAACCTTGATTCTCTCAATCAACAAATAATAGAATTTGAAAAAGAGATTAATATTCAAGAAAAAAAACTTCCTCCTATAAAAAATTTTATTCTTCCTCAGGGAAAAACGCTAAGCTGTCTTTTTCAGATATTAAGAACTGTCTGCCGAAGGGCAGAACGAAGTGTTGTCCGTTATTACCAAAAAAAACAACACAATGTTTTTATTCTTAAGTATTTAAACCGTTTATCAGATCTTTTTTTTATTTTAGCGAGGTGTTATAATAAGAATTCGGAAGAATACCTTAAAAATTAAAGTTGATTGGGGAAAGCTGTGAAAATCAGCTACTGTGCCGCAACGGTAATAGTCCGAGCGCCAATTAACTTTCTCTTCCCCGAGCAGGGAAAATCCTTATGGAAAATACTCTTAAAACTCTAGGTATTACCCTTGAGGAAAGCAAAAGACAACTAACACCAACCGAAAGAAAAAAAGAGCTAGAGCAAAATATTTGTGCTTATACTAATGAAGTTTTAGAAGATAAACCCGTATCGATTTTGTATCATTATTATCCTGATAAACAGAAACAAAAATTATTTTCTGACCCTTCGTTAAAAGAGGTATTTTTAGTAGAAAACCAATTTGATATCCAAGAGCGAGATGGTTTACCCAAACAAGGTTTTATCAACCTAACACAAATCTTGCTGGAAAATCCGGGAAAAGTTACCTTTTGGTATAGTCCGGCAGGACCAGCTTCATTTGATAATAATTCCCAAAATCCTTTTAATAAAATTAATTATGATTATGGTCAGTTATATTTTCAATACTTTGATGGAGAAAAAATCAACGCGATCGCCCTAAAAATTACCAACCTTGAGGTTTTGGATTATTTTTCTTCCCAGATAAGAAAAATCCTTGATCAAGATGATGACCCTAAAAACAAGATAAAAAATTCTTTACTTAATCCAATTTTAACCAATCTTAATATTGATGATTTTTTTAATCAAGATTTTACTAGTGAGATCTTATTTTATAAACACTACCATTTAGTTGAGGTGATTAATACAATTAAAGATGTTCTGTTGGGTAAAACAAAGAAAAATACTATTTTTTCTATCCCGGAAAATTATCTTTACCAAACTACACAAGAAACAATTCTCCAAACTTACTTAGGTGTTATTCAACAGCATCTTAAAATAAATAATTGGTCTCAAATCAATCTTAGTGGTAGTTGTGGAGGTACAATTATCACTATAGATCAGATTGAGGCTCTTTTTGAAACTCCACGCTCTGAATTATTTTCTCAAGTTGATAAATTAATGAGTATTTTTAGTAGCACCTTTCGTAAACTAGCCCAAACAGAAGAAAAATGGGAGTATCATGAAGGAGCATGTGTTGTGTGTAAAGCTAATCCCACCAAAGTAGGCCCATGTGGTGTTTGTAAAGAATGTGAGAAAAAATTCTCTTAATTTTTTAATTTTGTTTATCGTTATAATAAATTTATGCCATTAAATTATACTGACATAAATAAATTAATTAAACAAACAATTAATGCCACCGGATCAACTAATAAAGAAGTTTTACCTCCAATTCATAATAAGGAGGATTTAATAATTAAAGAATTAGTGGAACATGAACCTCAAACAGAGTTGAAAGAATTTATTAAAGTAAGACCAGAAACTATTAAAATTCCTCCTGATTTAACAAAGATCGGTGTTCAAACTAAAGACACTCCAGTAAAATTTCCCCAATACCAAAATCTTAAACTACCCCTATCTGATGAAAAAATTATTTTAGGTCTTAATCAACCAATTAATTCATCCTGGCGGTGGCTGGCAACATTAGCATTATATCTTTTAAAAAAAGCCCATCTTTCTTTAAAGGTGGTAGAGGGTAGAGTGGTGCGGATTTTTAAATCATAAATTCCATTATTTAAACTTGTCTAACTCAAGCAAAAAACCTTCTTTGCTTAGCGCTCCTGAAAATTGAGCCATCACCTTACCTTCCTTAAAAATAATAAAGGTAGGAATCGAAAATATATTATATTGACTGGCTAAATTACTATTTTGATCAACATCTATTTTGACGAACTTTATTTCTTTTTTTTCTTGCGATAACTCGTCAATAATCGGCGCTGTCATCCTACATGGACCACACCAAGTGGCAAAAAAATCCACCAATACAATTCCTGAATGCTCTAAAACTTCCTTTTGAAATTCTGATTGATTGATTTGTAAAACTCCCATATATTTAATTTTATTTTCAATAAAAATAAATATTAATCTTTAATTTTTTTAATGTCAAACGTATTTTGATGCTAATATAGCA
>CAZYRU010000050.1:0-6458 GCA_964649995.1 uncultured Gammaproteobacteria bacterium | reverse complement strand
TTTTTTAAATCAAAATCAAATTTGAATTCGCCAATTTTTTTTATTTGGTTTTTTTTGAGATTTTTAGAATGAGTCATAAAATCAATTCTAACAAATTTTGGTAAAATTGGATTGTGAAAATTATTAAACATTCCTCGTTGTCAGAAAATCAAATTATAGCAGTTTTACAAAAAGGAGGTTTAGTGGTGTCTCCGTCGGATACTGTTTATGGGTTATTAGTGGATGCCACTAATCAGACAGCAGTAAAAAAATTAATTCAGTTAAAAAATCGTCCTTGGGGTAAACCAATTTCTGTATTTGTCAGTGATTTTTTTCAACTGAGACAATTAGTTAGAGTAAATACTAAACAGCTTAACCTGTTAAAAAGTCTGCTACCTGGTCCGTTTACCGTAATTTTAAATTCTAAGAGAAAGGTATGTCCTTTGCTTGAGTCAGAGCGTAAAACTTTAGGCGTAAGGTTAATCTCTTATCCATTTATTACTGATTTGATAAAAAAGTTTGGTAAGCCTTTGACTGCTACCTCAGCTAATTTAGCGGGCCAGCCGCCACATTATTCGTTGGTTAGTTTTTTAAAATCTTTACCTAAGAAAAAAGCGGAACTAATAGATTTAGCAATTGATGCCGGTAATTTACCGCGTAATAAAACCTCTACTATTATTGATTTAAGTGCTTCTTCTGTCAAAATTTTGCGGCAGGGAGATTTAATTTTTCAGGCGCAAAATCGTTTTATTTCTTACTCTCCAGAGCACACACAAAAACTTGCTCAATATTTATTGAAGCGATTTTTTCTTGCCGATAAACCTTTAGTGTTTATTCTTAAGGGAGAATTAGGAGTAGGCAAAACCGTTTTTGTAAAAGGTTTGGGGAAAGTATTTGATCTCCAAAAAATTATTTCACCGACCTTTGTTATCTATTATGAATATGAGATTTCCAAGGGAAAATTTTATCATTTTGATTTATATCAAATAGAAGATGAACAGGACTTTACAGTTTTACCAATTAAGAAGATGCTTTTGCCAGGTAATATTTTATGTTTTGAATGGGGGGAAAAAATGGGCGGAATAATTGATCTTTTAATCGAGAAAGCTACGGTAGTTTATGTAGTAATGGAGTATAAAAGTGAGAAAGAAAGACAAATAGGGTATAAGGTTTTAGAACAAAATCAAAATTCAAAGATTAAATATCAAAAATCAAAAAAGATAAAAATTAGCTAATGCAAAATTTTAAATCTATATTTTTATGTTGATTTTATCAATCGATACATCTTGCGATGAAACGGCAGTAGCTATTGGTCAAGGGAGAAAAATTTTAGCTAATGAGGTATATTCGCAGATATTATTACATCAGCAGTGGGGTGGAGTAGTACCTTCTATAGCTAAAAAAGCACATGAAGAAAAAATAGATTTGGTGCTTGAAGCCTGTTTGAAAAAATTTTGTCGTGGTAGAGGAACCTTATTTTCTTCTCAATTAAAAAAAGATTTTTTTGCCGCTTGTTTTCGCCAGATTAATTATATTGCTGTAACCCAAGGGCCGGGTCTGGCAATCGCTCTTGAAGTAGGGATTAAAAAAGCAAAAGAATTGGCAAAAAAATATCAGAAAAAACTTTTAGCAATTAATCATCTTGAGGGACATATCTATTCAGTTTTTGCGCAAAATAGTCAGGGAAATCCGTCACACAAGATTGAGTTTCCTCTTTTGGCAGTGATAGTTTCAGGAGGACATACAGAACTGGTTTTAATGAAAGAACATTTACATTATGAGGTTTTAGGAAGTACTCTTGATGATGCAGTGGGTGAGGCGTTGGATAAAGCGGCAAAAATTCTAGGTTTAGGATATCCTGGTGGGCCAATAATTGAAAAATTATCCCAGGAAGTCAAGAATGTTGATACTTATCATTTTCCTCGTCCTATGTGGCAGGATCAAAGTCTTAATTTTTCGTATTCGGGTTTAAAAACAGCCTTTTATTATTATCTGCGTCATTTAAATGAAGCAGAAAAAAATCAGCAGCTTAAACAATTAGCCAGCTCTTTTCAAGAAGCGGCGTTTGCAGTTTTAATTAAAAAAACTCAAACAGCTATTAAAAAAACTAAGGTTAAGACGATAGTGGTAGGGGGTGGGGTGATTGCCAATAAAAGATTAAGATTACTGTTACGATTAATGGCGAAGAAAAATAATCTTAAATTGATTTTTCCTCCTTATCATTATCTTGTTGGTGATAATGCGGCAATGATTGCAGTAGCGGCTTATTTTCATGCTTGTCAGCATAGATTTATTAGTGAGATAAACAAGCTTGATCGTCTTCCTAGAATGTCACTGTAACTAAATCTTCGTTATGTTTGCGGTTATAATTTTTGTTATTTCCGCCTCTTATTCTGTCTTTCTCATAACCAAAGAGGGCAGAAATAATCAGACAGGAATAATTCTTGCTTAAAAGGGTGCACGGCATTAATCGTCAAATCCCATGACAGGAAAAGATGATAAAAATAAAAAAACTCTTGACAAAAACAAAGCACTTGTTAAACTTATACTAAAATAGTATATGTTTACTCTTAATACCGAAACAGATTATGCCTTAATTATTCTTTCTTATCTTTATCGCAGTAGGCAAAAAAATAAAAGTACTGCTTTATCTGAATTAGCGTTAAAGACTCATCTACCCAAAAGATATTTAGCTAAAATTGCTGCCAAGTTAGTTAATTCTAAGCTTCTAGTTAGTAAAGAAGGACGAGTTGGTGGTTATCAATTAACTGCCAATATTGATCGGATTAACCTTTATGATTTTTTGGTAAGCTATGAGGGAGAGATCTCTAAAACAAAATGTTCCGGCGAGAGTGATCATTGTCACTATCAGGATATTTGCCGCCATAGGCATTTTTTTACCCAAAAATTAGCTACAATTTTGAAAGATAATTTAACTAATGTAAAGTTAAAAACTTTATTTTTAAATCAACTATGAAAAAAAAATCTATCTATCTTGATTATGCTTCAACCACACCGGTTGATCCTCGAGTTTTACGCGTAATGCTTCCTTATTTTACCGAGAAGTTTGGTAACACAATGTCACTTCATAGTTATGGTCAGGCGGCTAATACCGCATTGGAAGAAGCAAGAGCGCAGATAGCAAAAGTAATTAATGCTCAACCTAAAGAAATTATTTTTACCAGCTGCGCTACAGAAAGTAATAATTTAGCGCTTAAAGGTTTGGCTTTTGCTCATTATGAGAAAAAGAATGAGATTATTATTACTCCGATTGAGCACGATTGCGTTTTGGAAAGCGCGCGTTATTTAGGAGAAAAAGGGTTTAAGATTCGTTATATACCTGTTGATAAATATGGATTAGTAGATCTTGTGCAGTTAAAAAATCTCATTACTGATAAAACGCTTTTGGTGTCTGTAATCCACGCCAATAATGAAATTGGAACTTTGCAAGATTTGGCAGCAATTGGTAAAATTTGTCGGAGTAAAGGCGTATATTTTCACACTGATGCTTCTCAGAGTTTTGGTCGGGAGAAGATTGATGTTGCAACAATGCAGATTGATTTATTAACTGCTTCTTCTCAAAAAATTTATGGTCCAAAAGGAGCGGCGTGTCTTTATATTCGCCAAGGGATTGCACTAAAACCGCTTTTACATGGCGGCGGTCACGAACAGGGTTTGCGTTCAGCTACTATTAATCTTCCATCAATTATTGGTTTTGCGGCCGCTGCCAAACTGTTGAATAAAATTAAGCACTTAGAAAACAAAAAATTAACTCAGTTAAGAGATTATCTAATTAACAATATTTTAACAACCATTCCCCAAACCTATTTAAATGGTCATCCGCATAAAAGATTGGCTAATAATGTTAATATTTCTTTTGCTGGAGTAGAGGGAGAGTCATTAATGCTAGAGTTAAATTTTGCAGGTATTGCTGTTTCTACTGGTTCAGCTTGTTCCTCAAGGAATTTAGAACCAAGTCATGTGCTTTTGGCATTAGGTTTATCCCCACAACGCGCCCATGGCTCAATAAGATTTAGTCTGGGTCGTTTTACTACTAAAAAGGATTTAGATTATACTATTACAGTTTTACAGCGGGCAGTAAAAAAAATTAGAAGTTTTTCTCCTTTAGTATAGTTACAGCTACTATTTCTATGGCAAATTTTTATACACAAAAAACAATCGAACATTTTCGCAACCCACACAATTATGGAGAAATTGCTCAACCCGATGGTAAGGGTGATGCCGGCAATATAGTTTGTGGCGATGTGATGTCGCTTTATATTAAAGTAGCAAAAAACAAAATTGGTCAGGAGATAATTAAAGAGATAAAATTTAAGACTTATGGTTGTGCAGCAGCAATTGCTACCAGTAGTGTAATTACTGATTTAGCAAAAGGGAAAACTATTGCCGATGCCTTAAAAATTAGCAAAGCCGATATTATTGAAACCTTAAAAGGTTTGCCACCTATTAAAATTCATTGTTCACTGTTGGCAATTGATGCTTTAAGCGAAGCTATTTATCAGTTTTTAATCAAGAAAAAAAGACCTATTCCACCAGAGTTAGAACAAAAGCATGAGCGAATTGCAAAAAGCAAGCAAGCGATTAAAGAACGTTATCATCAATGGTTAAGCAAAAAGTAAAATTGCAAAATAACAGGAAAACAGCTATTATTTAAATTATATTGTTAATTTAGATAATTTATTATTATGAATAATATTTTAGATTCTCAACACCCTTCCGGTCCGGTTCCAGTAAAAACACTAAAAATCACAGTTGACCGTAATCTTTGTATTGGAGCAGCAACATGTGTGGCGATTGCGGCTAAAACCTTTATTCTTGATGAAGAGGGAAAAGCAATAATTCTTAAAAGCGCCAACGAGGAAGAAAAGCAAACAATTATTGATGCAGCTAAAGCTTGTCCGGTAGCGGCGATAATTATAGAGGATGAGAATGGCAAAAGAATCTTTCCTCAATAAAAAAGTTAACTTAATTTTTTATGAAATTTACCTGGAAGATTGGAGGGGAAGCCGGGTTTGGCATCATGACTACGGGTTTAATCTTTTCCAAGATTGCTCTGCGTCATGGTTACCAAATTCATGATTTTGTGGAATACCCCTCTTTAATAAGAGGGGGACATAATACTTATGAGGTAACGGTAAGTAATAGACCAATTAGCGCTCCGAAATATACAATAGATTTGCTTGTTTGCTTGAATGAAGATACTTATCTTTACCACAAAAAAAGATTGACTCCACAGTCATGGGTAATTTATGACAAAGAAGAGTTTGAATTAGGACAAGACAATATAGTGAAAATCGATATTCCTTTTTCAAAAATTCTTACCGATTTACAGGGAGCAGCAATTATGAAAAATATGATTGCATTGGGTTCAAGTCTAGCGCTTATCGGAGCAGATTTTAAGGAGTTAAAAAAAATTTTAAGTGAGGAGTTTTCTTCTAAAAGTCAGGCAGTAGTGGAGTTTAACCAAAGTTTTGCTGAAAAAGGTTATCAAGAAGTAAGGAAAAGATTTTCCTCACTAATTAAATCATTTTTATTAAAACAACCAGCGCCAACTACTCTAGCTCTTACTGGTAATGATGCTTTTTCTTTAGCATCAGTGATTGCTCGGTGTGGTTTTTATTGTGCTTATCCGATGACGCCGTCTTCGAGCGTCTTGACTAATTTAGCCTCTTGGCAAGATAAAACTGGTATGATTGTCCGTCATAGTGAGGATGAGATAGCGGTTATTAATACAGCGCTAGGAAGTGCTTTTGCCGGCATGCGTTCTGCTGTTGGCACTTCCGGTGGAGGATTTGCTTTAATGGTAGAGGCGATTTCTTTGGCGGGTATAACCGAAACGCCGGTGGTGATCTTTTTAGCCCAGCGGCCAGGACCGGCAACAGGTATGCCAACTTGGACTGAACAGGGTGATCTCCTTTTTACCATCTTTTCCGGTCATGGTGAGTTTCCCAAGATAGTGTTGGCGCCTGGGGATGTTGAAGAAATGCTCAAGATTGCGGCTGAAGCCTATAATCTTGCGGATATTTATCAGACACCGGTAATTATTCTCTCGGAGATGTTTTTATCAGAATCACATCAATCTCTAGCCAAAAAAACGGTAATGGAATTTTGGCAAAAATATCAACTAAAGCGGGGAAAGTTGGTGGATAAACCGACTACAGCTTCTTATAAACGTTATCAAATTACTCAAGATGGAATTTCTCCACGATTAATACCAGGTGTTCAAGGTTATTATTATCAGGCTAATTCTTATGAACATCTGGAAGATGGTCATACCACAGAGATTGGAGAAGAAAGAAAAAAACAAGTTGATAAAAGAAATGCAAAAATTCTTGCCTATTTGAAGCAAGATTTTTGTTTGCCAAAGATTTATGGAGATTTTTCTCAAGCAGAGTTAGTTTTGGTAGGTTGGGGTGGAACTAAAGGAGTATTGCTTGAATCACAAAGAATTTTGACAG
>CAZYRU010000049.1:0-6571 GCA_964649995.1 uncultured Gammaproteobacteria bacterium | reverse complement strand
ATTATATTCGGAAAGTTTTACCTTATCAGTTTCAACGTAAACTATATTAAGTTTTTCTGATTTTTCCATAATATTTTTTGGAAAATTTATAATTTTTAAACCCATAAAAAAAGCCCGCCTCACAGTTTTGCACACAAAAATATATTTGTGTACTTACTGTAAAGCGGGCATGACCGAGGCTATGCCTCTTTGATACATTTTCTAATGAAAATGTATCTTCTATGAAATCTTTTTAAGATTTCAAATAAGTGATTCCCACTTGACTATATATTATACAAAAAATTATTTTTATTTTTTAAACTTTTTTTATAATCTGCTAATAATTTTTCAATTATATCTTTACCTAAAAATAATGGCATTCCATCTTTTTTTATAAAAAATCTTATATATTTTTTTCCTTGTTTTCTTGCTAAATTGTAAAGGTGTTCCATCCCTAAATCTATATTTACAGATACAATATTTTTTTTATCATTAATTAATGCAATAGATTTTGAGTAAGCACGATTTGTTTTTGATCCATGAAAAGCTTTTGCGCATTGTCTTCCCAAAGAATTAGGTTTTCTTATTTTTCTACAATGTAACTGAACATCAGTTAAAATAATGTCAAGACAGTCTTTTGAATCTGGTTTAAAATTAGTCATATCTATGGTTTAAGTTTTTGATTTTTTTTAACAGAAAAATAACTTATTTTTTTAGGTGTAACTTGGGCTAATACTGCTGTTCCATTATTTCTTTTTGCTTTTGAAATAAGATTATTTTTTTCTCTTAGTGATAAATTTGCTGGATTATTTTTTCCTGAATATTTTACTTGTACAAACCATTTTTTACCATTATTCCATTTTCCTATTACATCAGCTGATCCACGACTTCCTGGAGAAATAAATACGTTTGCTCCTTTGCTTTTTAATGAAAACGCTACTCTTTTTTCAGCTTTTAGACCTTTCATATATTTTTATTTTCTTGATAAAAAAAATTTTTAATATTTTGCTTATTATATTTTGGTTTATATTTTTCAATTTGTGTTTTTTCAAAGCTTTCAACTTCTTTTGTAGTTGTACAAACTTGAAAACCAAAATAAGTAACATCAGACCAATAATCGTGTCTAAAATGATCAAGAAGCCTACTTTTTATAGTTACATTCTCTCCTAATGCTCTTCCGATGTAATAAGGAATTAATTCACCATTTTTATTTAATGAACCGCAGTAATAAACTCCAATTTCATCTGGTGCATTATTAGAAATTGATAACTTATTATATTGATAATGACCTTTATATGAATAAATCATATTATTAGAAAATTTTTAACCAACTTAATTTTACATTAATGTTCTAATTTGTCAATAGTATTTTTTATATGCTTGTAAATTTAGAGAAAATATGGTATTATAGATTTATGCACCCAACCCAACAAAAACTTCTTGATCTTTCAAAAGAGCATGACTTAAGTTCTTTAGGATACAGAAGAATTGGCAGGCTTATTGGAGTAAATAATCCTCAAACAGTCAAGCATCATATTCAACAATTAATCAAAAAAGGTTATCTTAAGAATAATAAAAACCTAAATTATTTAAAAATATCAAAAAAATTGATTCCTTCCTCTTCTTTTATATCAATCCCACTTTACGGATCTGCAAATTGCGGTGTCGCTACCTTTATTGCTGAAGATAAAATTGAAGGTTATCTTAAGATCTCTCGTTCTTTATTAGTTAAAAAAAATGTCATTGCCATTAAGGCAGTTGGTAATTCGATGAATAAAGCCAATATTGGCGGGTTAAATATTGAGGATGGTGATTATGTTTTAGTTGATTTGTTAAATAAAAGTCCGAAAAATGGTGATTATGTTTTATCAATTATTGAAAACTGCGCTAATATTAAAAGATTTTATAGAATTAATATTGATCAAATCGCTCTAATTTCTGAGTCAACAGAAAAACTTGAGCCGATATATATTAGTTCAAAGGATAGTTATTTAATAGTTGGAGTGGTAGTACAGGTGATTAAAAAACATATAAATTGATAAAATTTAATTATGAAGCTTGATGAAAATGAGATTAGAGATATCATAAAATACCTTGAGTCAGGAAAGCCGCTTCCGGAAAAATATCGTTTTCTTCTTTTTGAAGATAAAAAAGAGGTTGAACTGGTTTGGAATGGGAAAACAAATGAGGTGACAAATGTTGTTTTGCCGTTTCAGACAATAGAACAGATTGATGAGCCAAGAAAAGAACATGAAGACACTGTTCAGTATGATCTTTTTAATTACGATCAGCGTGGCAGGCAAATAAAAGGCTGGACAAATAAATTGATTTGGGGAGATAATAAACTAATTCTTTCAAGTTTAAAAAACGGACCCCTTCGGGAAGAAATAGAAAAAGAAGGAGGAATAAAACTTATTTATATTGACCCGCCTTTTGACGTCGGTGCTGACTTTTCAATGGATATTGAGATCGGCGATGAAACACTTCATAAAGAACCAACTGTTCTTGAAGAGCTGGCTTACCGGGATACTTGGGGTAAAGGCGCTGATAGTTATATAGCGATGATTTATGAAAGATTAATATTAATGCGAGATCTATTATCCGAAGAAGGAAGTATTTTTGTTCATTGTGATTACAGAGTTGTTGCTTATTTGAGATTAATGTTAGATGAGATTTTTGGGAAAGATAATTTTAGAAATGAAATAATATGGGGATATAGAACAGGTGGTATATCAAAGGAATTTTTTGCTAGAAAACATGATGCGATATTATATTACTCAAAAAATAAAAATAGAGTAAAATTCAATTTTCAAAATCAATTATCTCTTCAAAAATATAAGTATGGTTTTGGTAAAAAACATGGTTATGAATTAAAAGAAATTGATGGAAAATGGTATAAAGAAATTATTTGTAGAGATGTTTGGGAAGATATAGAACCTCTTGGGACTCAAGGCAAACCCGAAGATCCTCTTTTAAATTATCCAACCCAAAAACCTGAAGCTTTGCTTGAAAGAATAATTAAAGCCTCCTCAAATGAAAACGATGTGATTGCTGATTTTTTTTGTGGATCAGGGACAGCAGGAGCGGTGGCAGAGAAACTAAATAGAAAATGGATAATGTCTGACTTGGGTAAATTTGCTATTCATACTTCAAGAAAAAGATTAATTGAAGTTCAACGCCAACTTAAAAAAGAAGGGAAAAATTACCGGGCTTTTGAAATACTTAATTTAGGTAAATATGAAAGACAGCATTATATTGGTGTTAATCCAAATCTAAAAGAAGAAGAAAAATTAAGACAACTTCAGGAAAAAGAAAAAAATTTTGTTAATTTAATCTTAAAAGCTTATCGAGCAGAAAAAATAAGCGGATTTAGGACTTTTCATGGCAAAAAATCTTCACGAATGGTAGTAGTTGGACCGATTAATCTTCCGGTGACCCGCGATTTTGTTTATGAAGTTTTGAAAGAATGCCGGGAAAAATCAATTACTAAAGTCGATATTTTAGGATTTGAGTTTGAAATGGGTCTTTTTCCGGCAATAAAGGATGAAGCAAAACAACAAGGAGTAGATTTATCGTTAAAATATATCCCGAGAGATGTTTTTGATAAGCGGGCGGTAGAAAAAAATCAAGTAGTTTTTTACGATGTGTCCTATATTGAGGTTAAACCTCATATTAAGGGTAAGTCTGTTGCAATTGAATTAACAGATTTTTCTGTTTTTTATACTCAGGATGCTCTTGATAATGTGGTTTCGGAGATAAAAAACGGTTCAAGCAAAGTAATCGTTGATGGTGGAAAAATAATTAAGGTGTCGAAAGATAAAGATGGTATTGTCAGTCAGGAAGTTTTGACAAAAAAATGGACTGATTGGATTGATTACTGGGCTGTTGATTTTAATTATGAGAGTAAAAAAGAAATAATCAGGATAAAAAAAGAAAATGGTGAGATTGAAGAAGTTTGGACAGGCGATTATATCTTTGAAAATGAATGGCAATCTTTTAGGACAAAGAAAAACAGAAATCTTGAATTGCAGACAATTTTTTTTGAATATGAAAGACCTGGTCGCTATAAAATTGCCGTTAAAGTAGTTGATATTTTTGGGAATGATAATATGAAAGTTATTGAGATAAACATATGAGTAATCAAGCTGAATCAAATTATTTTTCTCCTATATTGAGCGCCTTAGCTGGAGTAGGTGCAATAGTTGCTTCATTTTCACCTTTATTTATAAATAAAATTGGTATAGAAAAAATATTTATTGATTCATCAGTTATATCATTTGCATCAGTTATCTCTTTGCTGACAGTTATTCTTTCTATTTGGTTAATGAGTTCAGTTCGTTCTTTTGGAATATTTAAAAATTATCAGAATCAGGAAGTTATAAAATTAAGATTTATTATTTTTTTTATAATTTTTAGCGTAATTTTTTACAGTTCTAATCTATTTGCAAAAAATAATATTATTAACAAAGACTTTGCATCAATTATTCAGCTTACTTCATATATTTTAGCTTTTTTTTCATTAGGTTCATCTGTAGGATTAATACTTCGAGACAGTTATCAGGCTTTTAAATTTCAAAAAATAGAGGAAACTAAACTTGATAGAACAAAAGAAGCAATTATTAAATCTGGATTGGTTAATGTTGATTTAGAGATATTATCTTTAACTAAACACACATATGTTAATGGAGAGCCTATAGATATGATTACTAGTAATGAAGTAATTTTTAAAACAAATAATAAAACATATAGAGGAATTTTATCTAATGATTATAGTTATTTATTAGTTTGTGGAGAAATTAAAGAAAAATAATTATTATTATGGCACTGCATAAAGATTTTCCAAAATCACCATATGAGATAATAGATCCATCGGTAAGATGGTTTCCGGGGGATGAGGAACTGCGAACTGAAAAAATTCAAAATTTACTTCCACCTCTTGTAACTGAATTGAGAAAACAAGTAAAACAATGGCGAGATAATAACTATGAAGGTGCAAGCGAAACTTCAATTACTCTTCTTAATTGGTGGTTTAAAAAACAACACCCAATTGAAAAAGAAGATGGATCAATTGATTATTTTAAATATTATTTTGCTCAACGAGAGGCAGTTGAAACTGTGATTTATCTTACTGATGTTATAAAAGTTAAGGACAAATATGATTTGTTAAGGTTTGATTCAACCGGTCGAGTATCTGCCGGAATGTTTCCTGAAAGCTGGCGTCGGTTTGTGATAAAAATGGCTACAGGAAGCGGTAAAACCAAAGTATTAAGCCTAATTCTTGCTTGGTCGTATTTTCATAAACTTTATGAAGAAAACTCTAATCTTGCTCAAAACTTTTTAATTATTACACCAAACATTATTGTTCTGGATAGATTAAGAAATGATTTTGATGGTTTAAAGATTTTTTATAACGATCCGATTTTGCCTGAAAACGGCTACGAAGGAAAAGACTGGAGAAATGATTTTCAACTTACTTTACACATTCAAGATCAAATAGGAATTGTCAGAAAAACCGGCAATATTTTTTTAACCAATATTCATCGCGTTTTTGAAAATTCTAATAAATCACCATCTTTTGAAGATGAAAATTTAACTGATTATTTTTTAGGACCAAAACCGGTAACAAAAACTACAGAATCACAGGTTGATTTAGGTCAAATTGTAAGAGATATAGATGAACTAGTTATTTTAAATGATGAAGCCCATCATATTCATAATGAAAGAATGGCTTGGTTTAAATCAATTGAAGATATTCATAATCGTTTAGTAATGAAGGGCGGAAAATTGGCCTTACAAATTGATGTTACCGCAACACCGAAACACAACAATGGTTCTATCTTTGTTCAAACAGTTTCCGATTATCCTTTAGTTGAGGCGATATATCAAGATGTAGTAAAACACCCAGTTTTGCCGGATCAAGCAAGCAGAACAAAATTAATGGAGAAAAAAAGTTCAAAGTATACTGAAAAATATGAAGATTATATTCATTTAGGCTATCTTGAGTGGAAGAAAGCTTATAACGAACATAAAAAAATGGGTAAAAAAGCAGTTCTTTTTGTGATGACTGATGATACAAAAAATTGTGATGAAGTAGCGGAATATCTTGAAAATCGTTACCCTGATTTAAAAGGAGCAGTTTTGACAATCCATACTAAAAATAATGGTGAGATTTCTGAAAATGCCTCCGGAAAAACTAAGGAAGAGTTAGAAAGATTAAGAAAAGCAGCTAATGAGATTGATAAGGAGAATAATAAATATAAAGCAATTGTTTCTGTTTTAATGCTTAAAGAAGGTTGGGATGTAAGAAATGTTACAACAATTGTTGGTCTTCGTGCTTATTCGTCAAAAGCTCAAATTTTACCAGAACAGACGCTTGGTCGAGGTCTTCGAAGAATGTATTGGGATCCAAATATTCCTGAAAAAGTAAGTGTGGTTGGGACTGATGCTTTTATAGAGTTTGTTGAATCAATAAAAACAGAAGGAGTTCAGCTTGAATACAAGAAAATGGATATTAATTCAAAAGCCAATACTCCAATAATTATTGAGATAGATAATCAAAATGTCAAAAAAGATATAGAAAAACTTGATATTG
>CAZYRU010000048.1:0-6734 GCA_964649995.1 uncultured Gammaproteobacteria bacterium | reverse complement strand
ATGATAAAACTTAAGATGATAAAAGTCAAGTCTTTTTTGGCTGTTTTTTTCCAAAGTTTATTCCCCCAAAACCACTATTATCCCAAAATAATTCATACTAAATTTAGTTTTTCTTTTAAATACTACCTCACTTTTTTAAGTTTATGTAATTTTATCTTTTTGGTAGTAGCCACCGCAGTTTATCTTCCACCAACTAGAATTATTAACTATGTTTTTGATATTAAAAAAAATTTCACCGCTTTTCCCTCTAACTTATCCTTAACCATTAATCAAGGCCATTTGTTTACTACTCTTAATGCACCTTATTTTCTCAGGTCAGAGCAAAATAAAACTCTCTTGTTAGTAATAGATGAATTTGCTTCCTTTGAAAAAATAAAAGAATACCAAAGTAAAATTCTATTTACTAATCAAGAAATTGTCTTGAATATAAATAATCGCTTAACAAGAATTCCCTTAAGCTATATTGGCAACTGGCAGATTAATAAATCACAAGTGGAAAAAATAGAACAAGGACTTAATACTTTTTTAGTTCTTCTGCCGTATATTTATGGATTAGGATTTATCCTTAGTTATTTATTATTTAATCTTGGCTCGCTGTTTTTAACCTTCTCTTTAATCACTTTTTGCGCAGTAGTGGTTTGGATAACCTACCGACTCCTACAAAAAAAATTAGGCTTTCACAAACATCTTCATCTCAAAAAGATTATTCAAGTAGGCTTACATGCTTTTACTATGCCGCTTATTTTAGATTATGTTTTTACTTTTTCTTACTTTACCCGGCTTCTTCCTGTTAATTATCTTGTATTTTTACTGATTTTTATCTTTACCGGAGTATATGAAAGTTATTTTAATCATAAGCAGTGAAGATTATTATTTTCTGGGATCAACATCACAAGTAGCACACTTTCTTCCGCGATAACTACAAATTCCCATTATCGCAGGAATAAATCTAGCCACTAATTCTTTTTTTTCCTCAGATGAAATATCTGGAGTTTCTATTAATTCGCGACACCATTGACGACTATATACACTTGCCGGTTCTTTATCTGCATCTATTAATCTTTTAGCAAAATCTTCAAAATATTTTTTACCTTGCTCATAATTAAATTGCATAATAAAAATATTATATCTTATAGTATATAAAAAATCAAGCGATAGATTCTATAAAATATAGTTTGTCATAAAAAACATCATAAGTTCCTTGGTTGACGCACCGTATTTTGCTATTATTCCTGTTTCTCTTTTATTATTTACCTTTTTCTTATAATCCCAACGAAAACGGGAAGAATCCAAAATACCTTAGATCCCCAAGATTAAGTCGGGGATAATAGAAATCTATGAATGGAAAATAATAGAAAAACAATATCTCATTTCGATATAAAGTCAAAATTTCAACTGATTTATCATTTAAATAAAACACCACTAAATCTTATCTGTTTCGTAATAATTAATATCTTATGCAAAAACTATTCGGCGCAAAATCCGCTTATACTAAACCTAATTTATAAATGCTCCCATTAAACATAGTATTTGTTACAATTACTTGCATGAAGACAGATCAAGAGAAACTTAATCCCCAACAACTGGAAGCGGTAAAAACAACCAAAGGACCTTTATTAATTATTGCGGGTGCCGGTACTGGTAAAACAAAAGTGATTGTGGAAAAAATTAAATATCTCCTGCAGGAAAAATTGGCTAAGCCGGAGGAAATCTTAGCTCTTACTTTTACCGAAAAAGCCGCTTTTGAGATGCAGGAGCGCGTTGATCAAGCAGTACCTTATGGTTATTTTCAAATGTGGATTATGACCTTTCATGGTTTTGCTGACCAACTACTGCATGATTATGGTTTTCATCTTGGTATTAATCGCCGCTTCCAACTATTAACTCAAACCGAAGCAATTATGTTTTTTAAAAAAAATCTTTTTTTATTTGACCTTGAATATTTTCGCCCCTTAGGCAATCCTGGCAAATTTTTAGTAGATTTACTTGATCATTTCGATCGTCTTAAAGATGAAAATATCTCGCCACAGGAATATTTAAACTGGGTAAAAACCGCCTCTTTGACAAAAGAAGAACGCCTAAAATATCAAGAATTAGCTCAAGTCTATAGTCAATATCAAAATCTTAAACATCAAAATGGCTATTTAGATTTTTCCGACTTGGTATTTTATCTAGTACGCATGTTAAAAAAAAGAAAAACAGTGTTACGCACAATCCAAAAAAAATTTCGCTATATCCTCGTGGATGAATTTCAGGATACAAATATTGGCCAATATGATCTTATCAAACTAATTTGCCCACCAAAAACTAATCCTAATTTAACCGTAGTAGGTGATGATTCACAAGCAATTTATAAATTTAGAGGAGCATCCATTTCTAATATTCTCAATTTTCTTAAAGACTATCCCCGCGCCAAACAAATCACCCTGATACAAAACTACCGTTCACGGCAGGAAATACTGGATATTGCTTATAAACTAATCCAAAATAATAATCCTAATACCTTAGAATTTAAACTAGGCATTAGTAAAAAACTTTTTACCAATAATCCTTCACAACAACGGTCAGTTGAATTTCATCTGTTGGAAGATAAAAATAAAGAGGCTGATTTTATTGCTAATAAAATTAAACAATTAACTAAAACCTATTTATATCAAGATATTGCAATTCTTACCCGTACCAATAATCAACTTGAACCATTAAGTATCTCACTCTCAAGAGCCGGTATTCCCTTTCAACTTTCGGGTCCAGGAATTCTTTTAAAACAAAAAGAGATTAAAGATCTCATTGCTTACTTAAAAGTACTTTATAATTTCGATGATTCCATTAGTTTATATCGTCTTTTAACCTTGAATATTTTTCAGATTGATCATTTTGATCTAATCTCGCTTCTTAATTTTGCCAAAAAAATTAATCACTCGCTTTTTCAAGGATTAAAAATCTATTTAGCCTGTTTTTTTAAGGAAATCGATTATCCCAATAAAGAAATTTACAAACCCTACTTGCCTCTAATGCAAAAAGATACCCCTAAAAAGCTATTAACCTTTTATCAACTGATAAATAAAGCCTTGACTCTACTTAATCGTCAAACTGCCGGCCAACTACTTTATACTTTTTTAGAAGAAAGCGGATTACTGAGTCGCTTACTCAATCCCAAAAACGAACGGGAAGAAAAGATTGCCTTAAACATTGCTAAATTTTTTTCTCTGCTTAAAGAATATGAAAACCACCATGAAGATGCTTCGGTCTTTGCTATAGTTGATTATTTAGAAATGAGTCTTGAGTTGGGTGAATCACCGATGGCGGCCAAACTGGATGCAACACGTTATAATGCTGTAAATCTTCTTACTATCCATTCTGCCAAAGGGTTAGAATTTCCGGTAGTTTTTATTACCAATCTAGTTAACGGCCACTTTCCTACTACCGAAAAAAAAGAAATTATTCCTCTACCAGAAACTCTTATTAAAGAAATTTTACCTGAGGGAGATTATCATCTTCAGGAAGAAAGGCGGCTTTTTTATGTAGGAATTACTCGCGCAAAAAATCAGCTTTTCTTAACCGCTGCAAAACTTTATGGTGAAGGTAAACGCCCACAAAAAATTTCTCAATTTGTACATGAAATTATTCCTGAAGAAGAAATTATCAAACAAACTAATCGGTTAAAAATAGAAAAAGAACAACTGAATATTTTTAATTTTAAAAAACCGTCGGAAATCTCTCCTCGATCATCAATTATGCCTACCACCTTCTCTTTTACCCAGCTGGAAACTTATCTTGTCTGCCCTTTGCAGTATAAATATCAATATATTATCAAAATTCCTCCGCCGCCAGCAGCAGCCTTATCCTTTGGTAATACTATTCATACTGCGCTGCTGCGATTTTATCGCAACTTTCAAATTAATCGTCAGATTGGTGAAGAAGAATTAATGCAGTTTTTTAAGGAAGAGTGGATTCCTCTAGGTTATCTTTCTCTTAAACATCAACAAAAAATGAAAAAAACCGGTCAGGAAATCCTACGGAATTATTTAAATACTCATCACTCCAAACAACTTAAGATTATTGATCTGGAAAAACCTTTTAAAATCAAACTCTCTACTCAAATCTTTCTTACAGGAAAAATAGACCGAGTAAATGAACTTGATAAGGGTAAAATTGAAATAGTGGATTATAAAACCGGCCGCAAACCGGCCGACAAAGAAATCGCCAAAAGTCTCCAGCTTTCTCTTTATGCTCTAGCCGCCCATGATCCATCGCTTTATGGCAAAAATTGGGAAGAGATTGTCTTATCTTTTTATTATTTAACTAATAACGAAAAAATCAGCTTTCAAAAAACCGCCTCCGAAATTAATCGAGTGGTAGAAAAAATAACGCAGTTAGTAGAACAGATTAAAAATAGTAATTTTAATTATAAAAAAGGTTTTCATTGCCAATACTGTTCTTTTAAAACTATTTGTCCTGCTTGGGAACAATAAATTGGTATAATTAGAAGATTGTTTAATATGATAAAAACACCTTTTCTTCACCGTTTAAGTGAGATGTTTGTCCCTCTTTTAACCTGGGCACTGATTACCTTTCCTTTATGGATGTCGCCATTTCATCCTGCTATTGTTGCTTATTTTATCATTGCTTTTGATCTCTATTTTTTTTACCGCTCAATTACCAATGCTGTTTATGCCACTATTTCTTATCAAAAAATCTTGGCTTACTCCCGTTTTAATTTTGCTAAAAAGCTGCTTCAGCTAAAAAAAAGCGCTCAAATAAAACACTTTATTATTATTCCCAATTATCGGGAGCCTTTATATAAATTAGAAGAAACAATTAATACCTTAGTTAATAATGATTTCCCTTATAAAAAAGAAAACCTACATCTAGTTTTAGCCTTTGAAGAAAGAGAGGGGGAGGCTGCAAAAAAAAAAGCTGATTATTTGCTTAAAAAATACCAAAAATATTTTTGCCGTATTATTACCACCTATCATTATCTAACTGAAAACGAAATCATTGGTAAAGCCAGTAATCAAACCTTTGCTGCAAAAATTATTACTCAATATGTCAAAGAACACAACTATCAAGATGAAGATGTCTTAATTACTATTTGTGATGCTGATAGTCATTTAGCAAAAAATTATTTTTCCTACCTCACCTGTTGCTACTTAAAAGATAAAGATCGTCTTTATCACTTTTATTGGGCGCCAGTATTGCTTTATAATAATTTCTGGCAGGTGCCTTTTTTTGTTAGAATGCAATCTACTTTATCCTCAATCTTACGTTTATCTCTCCTTTCTCAAAAAGAAAATTTGATTCAAATTTCTACCTACTCCACTAACTTATGGCTGATCAAACAAATTAATTATTGGGATACTGATGTCATTCCTGAAGACTGGCATATTTATTTTCAGGCTTTTTTTACTTTCGGACAAAAGGTAAAAACCATTCCCCTTTATACACTCACTACCGGTGATGCCGTTTATGCCGGAGGGCTAATTAAAACCTTAATTAACCGTTATGAACAAGAAAAACGCTGGGCCTGGGGGGTATCGGACATTAGTTATACATTAAAAAAACTTTTTACTACCCCGCATATTAACTTTTTAGTCAAATTACGGAAAATCATTTATCTCACCGAAGGCCATTTGCTATGGCCAACCTCTTTTTTTATCCTAACTATTAGCGCCTCAATTCCTCCTTTAATTAATCCTTCCTTTAAAAGAACTGTTTTAGGCTACCTCCTTCCCCAACTGTCTGGATTAATCTTAACTTTGGCAACTTCTATGTTAATCCTTTATACTTATTTAGATATTAAAGTACGGGAGAAAATAAAAATGAAATTTAATCTCGCTAACTTACCTTTAATTTTTATTCAATGGTATTTTCTGCCTTTGGTTTCTTTCATCTTTTCTTCTTTACCAGCGCTTGATGCCCATACTCGATTATTATTTAATAAAAAAATTGAATACAAAGTAACAGAAAAAGTTTAATATGTTAAATTTTTTATTCACCCAAACTCCTCTAGTTTATTTTTACCAAAGCCTATGGCGAGATGAGGCATTTTCCTACTTTTTAACTACAAAAAAAATAGGTGAGTTATTAGTCTTAACCGCCAAAGATTTTAATCCGCCGTTATACTATCTATGGTTAAAAGTTTGGATTGCAATCTTTGGCAAATCAGAAATTGCTTTAAGGTCATTATCTTTAATTTTTTTCTGGTTAACTGTTTATATTGGCTATCTGTTCTTAACTCAGGTCTTTAAATTTTCCTGGAAAAAAAGTTATTTATACCTCATGCTTTTTATTATTAATCCCGTACTTAATTATTATGCTTTTGAAGCACGAATGTACAGCATGTTTGCTTTTTTAGTTAGTTTATCTTTTTATGCATTAATAACTAAAAAAAATTACCTTTATATTATCTCAACTGTTCTGGGACTTTATACTCATTACTTTATGCTGATTGTCCTAGGCGGTCAATTACTATTTAATTACTTAATCAATAGAAAAAAAAGGCAGCTGTTTTTCCAGAATCAATTAATCTGTTTGTTTGCTTTTATCCCCTGGCTTATGTTTATTCTTAAATTAAAAGATTGGCAAACCATTAATCACTTCTGGATTTTAAAAACCAGTCTGCCTTCTTGGTTAAATTTTATTGGTTTTATTTATACCGGTTACGAAAAAAATTTTTTGTTTTTTAGTAAAAATATTACTTATTTAGCTATTGCTATTTTTCTCATTATTTTTTT
>CAZYRU010000047.1:0-6766 GCA_964649995.1 uncultured Gammaproteobacteria bacterium | reverse complement strand
GATAGATCTCATAAAGCAGTTTACCATTACGATCATAGATGTGGGTGGAGAGAGGAATAGCTTTATAATCTTTTAGTTTGGTCGGTGAGGGAAGCTGGTAGAAAATAAAAAAATAAATACCTATTAAGAAAATCAGACCACAAAAAATCATTACCCAGCGGAGGAAGAATGTTTTGGGTATGAATTTAAGCTTTTTTAGCCAGAGCATAAATTTTATTTTAGCGTAACCGGCAGCAAATAGCAAAAATATTTTTATTCACATTTTATCTTAATGATTTTGCCGGGTTGTAAATCTTGATTATTATTATCTTCGCTTACTGTTTGAAAATTATTTCCTGTTCCACAGATTTTTTTAGTTATCTGCCAATAACTATCACCTGCTACTACGGTATAATTAATCTCTCCTTTTGTATCTGCTAGTTTTTTGACTACGGTTTTTAAAGCTTGGTTTTCTTCTTTTATTTTAGGATTGGGTTTGGGGGTGATAGTGGTAAGAATAATTGGCGAGATAATCTTATCTTCATTTGCTTTTTGTTTCATTTTTTTAGTCAACAAATTTAGTTTGCTGCCTACGATAAAAAAACCGACTCCTAAAAATAACAAGATGGTAAAGGCGCCTATCCATAACTCTGGTTTTTTTACTAATAGTTTGATCTCTTTCTGTATTTTTTGATTATCCTTTAATTTTCTTTTATTCGCCATAATTGATTGTTTCACCTCCTTTCCTCTGAAAAAAGCTAATTAGATAGTGATTCTTAATTTGAGTATCGATTTGTTTAAGCAAGAGAGAGTTTTCTTTCTCCATCAGATAAGCGAAATTAGGGATAGACTGTTTTTGCGTAAGGGTTAGAGTCAGTTTATTTTGCCGAAGCATTTTTTTTAGAACAACCGGTGCTGTATCTTGATGTTGATTAATAACGGCGATAATTTCTTGAGTGTTTTGATCGTAGACGATAATTAGATTATTCAGCTGATTTGTATTAACCGCAGTGACTTGAAGTGAGTTTTGAAAAGTCTGATCAATTGAGGTAGTGATTACTAAGTTTTTTATTGCCAGATCTTTTGCATATTGATTTTTAAGATCATTTAATACCACAGTTACTACACCGGGTGATCTTTTATGAATATTTAATCTCTGAAAATTGAATACTGAATAGTTTGATAAATAAATATAAAGATTATTTAGTGTTTTTGGGGAGAAATTTTTTTTAATTCTTAAGGCGACAATTTTTTTTTGCCAAAAATCAAATGGTGCTGTTTTAAGATATCCAACTAACAGGCGACTGAGTTGATCGCTATTTAGATTAAGACTAAATTCTGCGTTAATTAGTTGTTGGTTAATTTCCTGACTGTTAAATAGAGGTAGGGAGTGACGATCAAGAATGATAATATTACCTGGCGGTCGAAAATCACCGATACTAACAGGGTTAGGAATACTGCGATAATAAACTGATGCGCAATAACCCAGGTAAATAGCAAAAATTACTCCAAAACCATATCTTAGTCGATAGATATATACTATAAGTATATTTATAACAAAAGATATTTTTTTTATAGTGTTTAAAATAAGATTTAATATTAAGTTAATAGATTTATTGGTCAATCCAAATAGTAAATGAAGATGTTTTAAAAGAGAAAAACCGATCTGATAGGCTATTTTGCAAATATTATATGTAACTAGCAGATAAAGACTGACTTTTCTTCTTATTTTCATCAGTCTCCAATTATATCAAACTATAAGTCATTTCTCAACTAGAAAACGAGAGTTAAATAGTCTAACCCTTAATATGCCAGTTGGGCTTTAACTAAAAATCTTTGTTGCCAATCTTTGCCGGTGCAGGTGTAGAGGATTAATTGATTATTTTGAGTTTCTGTTAGAACGCTGATATTATTAGGATCAACTATCAACATCTCTGTTACTTTGTAGATGAACCAATCATTTTTAGTAAAAATATGGATAAGGTCTCCTTTTTTGATCTTTGGCAGATGATAAAAAAGATGGGGAAGAGCATGAGCAAAAATAACGGTGTTGCCTTTATTTCCCGGTAAAGCCGTAGATTCACCATAAGATACATATTGATAGCTTACTTCCCAAGTTTCATTTTCTATAATTTTTACTTTAATAATAGGTAAATTAATATGTAGTGAAGGAATAATAATTTTTTCCGGCGGTAGAGTGAAATTTTTAGCTAAAGAAGCTTTAGCTAAAAGAAAAAACCAGATTATTATGGCAATAAAATAAGGAGCAATTCTCTTTACCATGGGTATAATTATATCATAGCCTATAATATGTTGAAGCAGAATTTGATCTTTTTAATAAATTTTTTAATAAAAAAGTTATTTTTTAAAGACGAGGAAACAAAGGAGGAATTTTTTTGATTTTTCCTTGTGTGGCTTGACTAATTTTGTCGGCGGTTTCAGGCAAAAATGGTTTTAGTTCCTGACTGAGATAATTAAGACGGGAAAGAGCGTTACGCAAAAAATCTTGACGCTCTAAAGTCGATTTATTCCAAGGAGCAAAATCATTAGTTTCTTTATTAATCTGCCTGATTTCCTGCCAGATATTTTCTAATACTTCGTTGAATTTAAAGTCGACTGTTAAGGTAAAATACCTCTGCGGTTGAGGATGTACTTCAAGATAAAGATCATCTTTTTCTGCTAGAGTGGTAATTCTGGAGATGAGATTACCTAATTCATTGGCAAGATCATTATTATAAATTTCTTTAAATCGTTCCAAAGAAAAATCGCCATCATCAAGCGAGGGAATCTCGCGTAGTAAGTAATATCTTACGGCGTCAGTACCATATTGATTAACTATAGTTAAAGGATCAATGACATTACCTAAGGTTTTACTCATTTTCTTGCCGCCACTGGTGATAAAACCATGAATGAAAAGTTTATTAGGTAAAGGTAGTTTGGCAGATAAAAGCATGGCCGGCCAGTAAATAGTGTGAAATTTAAAGATATCTTTACCAATTACATGAATTTTATTAGTATTTTGCAACCAAAAAGTTTTAAATAATTTACCCTGATCTTTTAGATCTAAAGCGGAAAGATAATTAATTAGCGCATCAAACCAAACATAAATTATTTGATCGGGATCATTCGGTACCGGTATGCCCCAACCTTTGGTTCTTTCTTTAGGACGGGAAATAGAAAAGTCTTTTAGGCCTTTTTGAATAAACTGGAGCGTTTCTTTTTGACGTTTAAGGGGAACAATTTGTAAAGTATTATTTTTGATTAGGGTTTCAAGCTGAGTTTGATAGCGGGAAAGGCGGAAAAAATAATTTTCCTCCACTACTGGTTCTAATTTGCGCTCGTGTAAAGGACAGATATTATCGGGAAATTCACCTGCTTCATAAAAATTTTCACAACCAACACAATAAAGGCCTTGATACTTTTTTTTATAAATATCAGCTTGACATAAATTCCAAAAATATTGGGTATTGAGATGATGTTTAGTGGAGGATGTACGAATAAATTGATCAAAAGTTAGATTAAAACTTTTTTTTAACTGCAAAAACTTTTCTGTATTTAAATTAACCCATTCTTGGGTTGTTAGTTGATGTTGTTGTGCTGATTCTACATTTTTAATAGCGTTTTCATCCGTGCCGCTTAAAAAATAGGTTAAATAGCCATTAACCTTATAGGCACGGGCTAAAGTATCGGTTTGTACCGCTTCAAGTGCGTAGCCAATATGCGGTGGAGCATTAACGTAGGGAATGGAGGTAGTGAGATAAACTTTTTTTTCTTTGTTCATAAATTAAAATTATTTTAATTATTTTCTAGTTAATTATTTAATTAATATTATACTCCCTATTAATAGACTGACAAGTAAGAGAAAATTGACCAAATCAAGTAGTTTCATTAATCCTAGTCCTAATAATACTGCTAAAAACAAACAGATTAATAGCGCATAACGCTCAGCGAAAAAAAATTTACCCAAGAAAAAAACAGCTAATAAAAATAAGGTAATCCAACCAAAGATGATTAACCAGTTTGCCGGCGGAATAATCAGTGTAATTATTCCCCAAAAGAGTAATAAAATTAGCGGTAAGATGAGCTTTTTACGACTTTTTTTAATCATTATTTCAACTTGCAACTTTTATTGTAATCAATTATAATCATAAACTATATGGAAAAACAAAAATCAGGTAAAGAGTCAGGAAAGACTACTACTGCTAAATCAAAAAAGCAGACGCAAGTGAAAGCTAAAAAAACCCGACAGACATCAACAATTGCCTCAACTGTTTCCTTAGAGGATAAACAAAAGATTATTGAAGAGTTTGCCCAAAAACCAGGCGATACTGGTTCTCCTGAGGTACAGGTAGCATTGCTTACACAGAAGATCAATCGTTTGACTAATCATTTAAGTGAAAATCAAAAAGATGATCACTCTCGGCGTGGTTTATTAAAAGTAATTGCTAAAAGAAGAAGAATTCTAAATTATTTGCTTAAATTAGATAAAAAACGTTACCAAAATTTAATTAAAAAGTTAAATCTAAAAAAATAAACTACTGATTGTTTTTCTGCTTTTACGGTAGAAGTAGTGTATTATAGAAAATAATAATGAACTTATGAAAATGAAGATAATAGAAGATTCCACCTATATTAACGGTCAAAGATTAACTCTTCAGTTTGGAAAATTAGCTCAGTCGGTAGATATGTCAGTCTATGCCGCATTGGGAGAAACGGCGGTATTGGTTACAGTAGCAGTTGGACCGGAGAATCCGAATATTGATTACTTTCCTTTATCAGTAGATTATGCAGAAAAGTTGTATGCTGGAGGTTTAATCAAAGGCTCCAGATGGATTAAACGAGAAGGACGACCGTCTGATGAAGCTATTTTAATCGGTCGTTTAATTGATCGGTCTTTACGCCCGCTTTTTCCTAAAACTTACAAAAAACAGGTTCAGGTAGTAGTGACTTTGCTGTCAGTAGATGGTGAAACTTCGCCGGAGATTGTCGCCGCGATTGCTGCTTCAGCGGCAGTTTATCTTTCCTCTGTTCCTTGGGAGGGACCGATTAGCACAATTAAAGTAGGGTATATTAATGATCAATTAGTTTTAAATCCTAAAAACAGTGAACAATTGAACTCCACTTTAGATTTAGTAGTTTCCTCTACTGTAGAAAAGGTAATCATGATAGAAGCTGAGGCGGCTATTGTTGAAGATAAGGTAGTACAGGAGGCAATTGAGTTGGCAAAAAAAGAAAATCAAAAAGTAATTGAATTTATTAAATCATTTAAAGATAAGGTTGGTAAAGAAAAAGATCTTCCTCCACCAGAGGAAGATTATAGCGAGATTATGTCTTTAATTAAAAAATCTTACCACCAAGAAATAGAGTCAGCAGTTAAACAAGCCGCTTCCAGCGCCGGTAGTAATAGCGCTTTATTAGATGAACTAGTGAGTAAAGTGTATGAAGAGTTAGAAAAAGTATATGATAAAAAACAAATCTTGCAGGCTATTACTAAATATAATTACCAACTGATTAAAAAAAATATTCTTGAGAAAGAATTACGACCCGATGGACGCAAATTAGATCAGGTACGAAACTTAATGATTGAGGTAGGTTTATTGCCACGAACTCATGGATCAGCGCTTTTTCAACGGGGTCAAACTCAAATTCTGTCTATAGTTACTCTTGGTTCAACTACTTTGGAGCAATTAATAGAAGGTCCTGAAGGAAAGGAAGCGAAGCGTTATATTCATCATTATTCAGATGGGCCTTATTCCTACGGTCAAGTGGGAAAGATGTTTGGACCAAGCCGACGGGCAATTGGTCATGGGGCATTAGCTGAAAAAGCTATTGAACCGGTTTTGCCTGATAGTGAAACCTTTCCTTATGCCATTCGGGTAGTGTCGGAAATTTTAGCTGAAAATGGATCTTCATCAATGGGTTCAATTTGCGGTTCCTCGCTTTCTTTAATGGATGCCGGTGTACCGTTAAAAGCGGCAGTGGCTGGTGTAGCGATGGGGTTAATGAGCAAAGATGATGAACATTATAAGATTCTTACCGATATTGTGGGATTAGAAGATTTTGCCGGAGAGATGGATTTCAAAATTGCCGGAACCGCCGAAGGCATTACTGCAATTCAACTTGATGTAAAAAATAAAGGTTTGACCGCCAAAATGATTAAAGAAATTTTTGCCCAAGCCAAGATTGCTCGAATTCATATCTTAAAAGAAATGGATAAAGTAATAGCTAGACCACGAGCGCAGATATCAGAGTATGCGCCTAAAGTAGTGATACTCAATGTACCTCAGGAAAAAATAGGAGATGTAATTGGGCCGGGTGGTAAAAATATTCGCGCTTTGATCGCTAAAACCGGCACAGAAATCAATATTGATGATGAAGGTAAAGTTACTATTAGTGGATTAGATAAAACCAAAGTTGACGAAGCCGCTTCTTATATTAATGATCTCACCCGTAAGATTAAGGTTGGGGAAGAGTTCACCGGCGAAGTAAAACGACTACTTAATTTTGGGGCATTTGTCGGTCTGCTTCCTGGTCGCGATGGTATGATTCATGTTTCTAAGATGGGAAAAGGATATGTTAAAGATGCAGCTAAAGTACTTAAAGTTGGCCAACAGGTAAAAGTCAAGGTGATTAATATTGACGATCAAGGGAGAATTAATCTACAATTGATTCCTTAACTCTGCCAAGCGATTTATCAAAAAATTGTGAAAAAGTTGTTTGATACTCTTTGTTATTCCAGGTTAACCAGGGAATCCAAGTATTTTTTTATACTTTATTATCTTATTTT
>CAZYRU010000046.1:0-6830 GCA_964649995.1 uncultured Gammaproteobacteria bacterium | reverse complement strand
AATAATTATTTTTTTCATTTTTTCCTAAACGTACCACTTCATCAAGGATGTTGGCTGGAATAATAAGAGAAGGAAAATTGGTGGTTTTTTTTGTTTTTAATAAAGAAAGCCTAAATCCATCTGTAGCCACCATTAATAAATGGTCCTCATCGGTAACAAAATTTACCCCTGTTAAAACCGGCCTCGATTCATCTTGTGATGAAGAAAACATCACTAAAGGTAATTTTTTATTAAATATTTCTTTATCTATTTCCTCCATTTTTGTCTTGAGGGGTGGCGGAGTAGGAAAATCTTCAAAATCAATTAAAGGAAAACTACCTCTTGTTTTATTAAAAAAAATTATTATTTGCTTCTGTTTAAACTCAACCTCAATCTCGCCGCTTGGTAAAAGAGTCAAAAATTCAATTATTTTTCGTGGATCAACTACAACTCTTAACTCTTTTTCGCTTTGATAATTAAGTTTAGTATGAAAAAATGAACTAAGATTACTAGAGTAAAAATGAAGAAATTTTTTATCAAATTGCAGCATTACACCCTGTAAAGCATTTGTGTTTATGAGTTTGTTGGAAGTAAATTTTGAAGCAAGAATAAGCTTATCTAAAAAGACTTCTTTATTAAAAACAACTCGCATTTTATTTTATTAAATAAATAATAGTCGTATTAGTAATTGGGTATAAGTGTATAAAAAATATTTAAAGATTGTCAAGACAAAAAAATATAAAAAAATATTTTGTTGATAATGGGTGTTTTTTATGGGGATAAATTAATGGTTTTGGTTATTTTATCAATATCTTCCTTAATAGTTGGATCCTTAGAAATTAATCTCATGATTTTATCTATAGCATGAATAATGGTAGTATGATCTTTTCTTTTTAAAATATAGGCAATTTCTTGGAGTTTTATCTTTAATTCGGTTCTTAAAAGATACATTATTATTTGTCTAGCAAGGGCAATCTCACTGGATCTTGAACTACTTTTAATTTGTGATTGTTTTATATTATAATAAGCACAGACTGTTTTTATAATATCTAAATGACTAATCTTTTTGATTGAATTATTTTTCTTCTCATTAAAAAAACCATCAACCACATCAAGGCTAATTTTATTAGTTATTCCAATTGTTTTAGCATAAATTGAAAGTAGTGTTCCTTCTAATGCGCGAGTATCAATTATCTGTTCAGCAATTATCTTAGCCGCTTCAATATCAATATCAATATTTTTTTCTCTTGCTTTAATTAATAAAATTGCTGTTCTCAATTCAAAATCGGGGGGTTGAATATCTACATTTAATCCTCCTGAAAAACGCGATTTTAACCTATCTTCGAGGTTTTTTATTTCTTCTGGGGGTCTGTCAGAGGTTAAAACAACCTGACCTCCACGAGAGAGAATCGAGTTGAATGTATGAAAAAACTCCTCTTGAACGGTTTGTTTTCCTGCAATAAATTGAACATCATCAATAATTAACAAATTTAATTGACGATATTTTTTTCTAAACCTAATAGTTGATTTTTCCCTAATAGCTTCAATTAATTCATTAGTAAACAAATCACCAGGTGAAAAAAAAACCTTTTTGGTTGGATCTTTTTCTAATATTTTTTTTGCTAATGATTGGGCAAGATGGGTTTTTCCTACCCCAACACCACCATAAAACAAAAGAGGATTATAGGCATTACCTAAATTTTCAACCACAGCCTGCGCGGCCGCATAAGCAACTTGATTACTGGGAGAAACAGCAAAATTATTAAAACTATATTTTTTATTTAATCCAGCTTTATAAAATATGTCTTCTTGAGATGGGGTAAAGTTTAATAATGGGGTTTTTATTTCTGTTTGATGAGTTTTTTTTTCACAAACAGTTAAATCAACCACAATCTTTTGTTGGGTTAAACGTAGTAGTATCGCCTCAATTTCTGGTTTTTTCTTTTCTAAAAAAAAACGCATTCCTGAATTATTGCAACCTAAGGTTAATTTATTTTCCACCAAACTAAGAGGTTTTAGTTGTTTAAGGAGCGAATATAGAACGGGAATATTTTTTATATCAGATGCTTGAAGTTTATCTAAAAAATCATTCCAGAAAGAGGATAATATAGACATAAATATTTATTGTGGATAACTTATCCACAAATAATAAACATCTTCACACAAAAAATCAAGAGGGAATTAACGATATAGAATTGGTTTTTCTTTTTGAGGAAGAACTAGACTCATGCGGCGTTCTTTTTTATTAATTCTTTCAATAAATACTTTTACTTTTTCTCCTATTTTAAGGTTTTCTTCGCCGGTGAGTTTACTAATGTGAATTAACCCCTCAACTCCTGGTTCCAATCTAACAAAATAACCATACTTTTCCTTACGAATAACTTCTCCTATTATTTCTTTATCTTTGGGATATTTGTTTTCAATATCAGACCAAGGATCAAACTGGAGTCGTTTAATAGAAAGATTTAATTTTAGGTCGGTTGGATTTTTTTCAACCACCAATACATCAATTTCATCACCAACCTTAACATAACTTGAAGCATTAATAACCTTTTCCCAAGATATTTCTGAAATATGAATTAGTCCTTCCACCCCTTCAACCTCACAGAAAATTCCAAAACCAGAAACTCCTAAAACTTTAGCTTTATATTTATTACCTTCAATAATTTTTTCAAAGTTGGCCCTTAATTCTTTTTGAGAAATTTTTAAGGCAGCGGCTTTTTGTGATACAACTAAACGGTTTTTTCCTTCATCTACCTCTAAAATTTTTACTTTTATTTTTTGATTTTCGAGTTTTTCAGGATTATTAATATAATTGTCGGTTAATTGAATTTTTGGAATTACACCGCGAATACCCATAAAATCAACAAAAACTCCACCCTTGCCATATTCACCACACAAAACCTCAATTTCTTCTTCTTTTTCTTTTTTTTCTTTCAAAATTTCCCATTTACCTTTTTGAAAAAAGTTTTGCATGGAAACAACCGGAAAGCCATCTCTTGCTTCAGGAGCAATTATTTTTACCTTCACCACATTACCAATTTTTAAGTAAGGAAGATAGGTAGAAATTTCTTTAACTTCAGCACTACCCAACATTGCATAAGCCTTAGCACCAATATCAAACATTACTCCTTTTTTAGAAAGAGAAACGATTTTAGCTTCAATTTCTTGATTTTTTTTTATTTTTTGAGGAGATCTTTTCTTTAAAAGATTAAACATTGGGTTTTGAGTGTTTGTTTTAGTGGTGATTTTTTTTATCATCTGTTAAAAACTCCTTTTTGGTTTTTTGTTTGATAGATTAATAATATATCAAAAAAACTTCAAAAATACAATTGTTTTTCGCTATACTAAAATTATGGAGCAGCATCCAATTCCTAGACAAATTACCACTTTTGAATTTAAACTGATTGGTTTTTTAACTCTAAAACAATTTATTTATCTTTTAGTTTTTTCTATTGTCTCTTATGTTATTTATCAACTTTTTCCTATTCCGCTTTTAAATATTTTTTTTGCCTTGTTGGTAGGTGGTAGCGGTTTGGTTTTAGCTTTAGTACCTATTTACGATCGGCCGGCAGATGTGTGGATTAAAAATATCTATAAAAGATTAACTTCCCCCACTCAATTTATTTATAAAAAAAATAATTCACCTATCTCTTTTTTTAATCATCTTTATTTTTTAAATGATCCTCATCGGGTATTGGCACATATTGAATCACAAGAAAAATTAGCGGCTTATCTAGCAAAAATTCAAGCTAAGAATCAAACCACATCTAAACTAAATCAATACAATGTTATTAAACAACAACTCTCCTCAGGGGTAGTATTGAATCAAAAATCACAATCAACATCCCCTCATACTCAGAATACCATTATTATCTCTAACCCAGTTCACAATCAGGTATTAACCAATAATACTCAAAACCAAAACCAACCCACCTCACCTTCTTTGGTTAATAAAGATCAACCTTTAATTAATAAAACCAAAATGCCATTTTTAACCGGAGTAGTAAAAAATCACCGCCAAATACCTTTACCTGGAATTTTAATTTATATTAAGGATATAAATAATAATAAAATTTTACGCTTATTAAAATCAAATCCTCATGGGGTTTTTGCTAGTTTTAATCCTTTACCAGAGGGAGATTATCAATTTGAAATTAAAGATCCAAAAGGTAGTTATATATTTGATACAATGAAGATAAATCTCAAAAACAACAATCCCAAACCCTTAGAGTTTTTTTCTAAAGAATTAATTTAAGATTTCATTTTATGAAAAATCAAAAACCAACATCACCAATTAAAGCCTCAACTCAATTTTTTATTGAGATAGAAGATGTCAGGGATGATGTTATCTTAATGAAGGACTATTCAGCTTCATTAGTTATAGAGGTGGGAGCGGTTAATTTTTGGCTTTTATCACAAGAGGAGCAGGTAGCCATGATTTATGCTTATGCTAGTTTGTTAAACTCTTTATCTTTTCCTACTCAGATTTTGATTTTATCAAAAAAAATGAATATATCTTTATATTTGGAGTATCTTGAAGGAAAGATCAACCAACAACAAGACTCAAATTTAAAAAATCACCTTCAAAGTTATCGGGATTTTATTAAAAATATTATTAAAAAAAATTCTGTTTTAGAAAAAAGATTTTTTTTTGTTATTCCTTTTTCTCCTTTAGAGTTGGGTATTGGTGGGGTTAAAGGTCGGAGTTTAAATAAAGAATATATTATTGCGCGGGCAAAAACTTCACTTTATCCCAAAAGAGATCACTTAGTGCGCTTACTTTCAAAAATCGGTTTAAGAGCAACCGTAATGCAAAAACAGCAAATTGTGGAGTTATTTTATAATCTTTATAATCCTTCTGCCTCAGGTAGAAAGTTAGCCCCAATTGATAGTTATACTGATGTTATTTTAACGAGCTAATTTTTAAAATTATGTTTAATTTTTTTAATACTAAAAAACCAACAACCAATATTAATCTTCCCCAAGGTAACAATGTGGGATCGTTTTTAAGTAAGGGGAGAATAACGGTTCGAGATTTAATCGCCCCCTCTTTTATTGAGGTAGATTTTAACCATCTAAAAATTGATGATAAATATTATCGTACCCTTTATGTTGTTGGATATCCTCGCTATGTTAGTGCTAATTGGCTTTATTCTTTAATCACTTTTGATCACCCTCTTTATATCTCAATGTATATTTATCCTACCGAATCAAAAACAGTTCTTGAGGATTTAAAAAGAAAAATTGCTGAGATGGAGGCAACGATTGAAAATGATGTTAAGGCGGGTAAAGTGGTGGATCCTGCGGTACAAGTAGCCCTTGACGATGCACTAGCGCTTCAAGCAGAGTTAGCCAAAGGAGAAGAGAGGTTTTTTCAGTTTGGTTTGTATATAACAATTCCCGCAGATAATTTAGCTGAGCTTGATCGAGTGGTTAAAGAGGTGGATTCAGTTCTTTCTTCTTTAATGATTGTTGCTCGTCAGGCCACCTTAGAGATGGAGGAGGGATTTAAATCAACTCTACCAATGTTTAGTGATCGTTTAGCTGTTTGGCGAAATATGGATACCACCTCACTTTCTATGACCTTTCCTTTTGCTACCTCATCTTTAACTAAAAATGAGGGTATTTTGTATGGGGTTAATGAGCATGATGGTAGTTTAATTATTTTTGATCGTTTTACTTTAGAAAATGCTAATTCGGTAATTTTAGGAAAATCAGGGGGAGGAAAAAGTTTTTTAGTTAAATTGGAGGCATTACGGCTTTTAATGATGGATGTTGATGTAGTTATTCTTGATCCGGAAAACGAATATCAAAAATTAGCCAAAAATATGGGGGGAGAATTTGTGGAGTTTACTGCCAGTTCTCAATATAAAATTAATCCTTTTGATCTTGCTTTAACTCAAGAGATAAATCAAGACGAACTATCAAATAAAATTCTCGATCTTCACTCTTTAATGCGGGTAATTATGGGTGATCTTACCCCATCGCAAGATGCTCTTTTAGATCGGGCTTTGATTGCCGCCTATCAACAGAGGGGAATTACTCAAGATACAACAACTTTTACCAATCAACCACCACTACTTGAGGACTTATATAAAATATTTCTAAGCATGGAAACAACTGAAGCAAAAGAGATGGCTGATCGGTTAGAAAAATTTGTTAAGGGTTCGGCATCGGGAATTTTTAATGCTCAATCAAACTTTGATATTAAGAATCGTTTAACTGTTTTTGGGATTCGTGATTTGGAGGAGAATTTGCGGCCAGTGGCAATGTATATAGTTTTGGATTATATCTGGAACAGAATCCGCAAAACAAAGAAAAAACGCATCTTAATTGTTGATGAGGCTTGGTATTTAATAAAAAACAAAGATTCAGGAGCTTATTTATATAGTTTTGCCAAAAGAGCGCGAAAATATCTTCTTGGTTTAACTACAATCACACAGGATGTTGAGGATTTTTTAGCTACCAATGAAGGTAAAGCAATTATTACTAATTCGAGCTTACAGATTATTCTTAAACAATCAACCGCTGCTGTAGAAAAAATAACCGAAACCTTTTATCTTACTGGTGGAGAAAAACATTTTTTACTATCTGCCGGCGTGGGTGAGGGTTTATTTTTTGCTGGACATTCTCATGTTGGCTATAGGGTAATTGCCTCAGAGGAAGAAAAGGCCATTATTGAATAGTCTTTTAAATTTGGTCTCCTTATTTTATAATTAAAAAACTTTGGGCTCGTAGTTCAGTTGGCTAGAACGTTGCGCTGGCAGCGCAAAGGTCAGGGGTTCAAGTCCCCTCGAGTCCACCAAAGTTGATTAGTTGCCTCGCTCGGGGCTTCGCCCCTCGCTTCG
>CAZYRU010000045.1:0-6987 GCA_964649995.1 uncultured Gammaproteobacteria bacterium | reverse complement strand
TAGATGAAGATGTTTGTTTATGAGCCTTTATCTTTAGAAAATAAAATAAACATTTCAGCTTGATAAAAAATAGTTTGTTAACTAATAAAATTAAATTTAAAATTCCTCTGCCCAAAAAAGAACTATTTATTATTGCTATTACTAGCATCATTTCTTTTTTTTGCTTTTATTTAATTTTTGAAATTAAAAGTAAAGCTCTAAACTTTTCTCTACCTCAATTGACTTTTACTCGCACCATTACTCCTACCTTAACTCCCACACAACCTCCTACTCCCACTTCTACTCCGGCGTTTAAAAAAGAGGAGTTAAAAATCAAAATCCTCAACGGCAGTGGGATTACCGGTAAAGCCGCCGCCTTAAAAAAGGTACTACAAGATGATCAATACGGCGAAATTATTACTGGTAATGCCGACAACAATGATTATCAAAGAACTATTATTCGGACTAAAAAAAATTATCTATCAGCCATTCCTCTACTTAAAACTAGTTTAAGTGAATTTCTTGATTCTCCTCAAACCGATCTGCTTGCTGATGAGGAAACAGCTGATATAATAATCATCATTGGCAAAGATATTAAATAAGCCCGGAGAATTTTATGGAAGAAAATATCAATCAAATGCAGCGCCAAGTAGATTTAATTATACAAAAAGCTAATTTAGCACAAAAAAAAATAATGATTCAAGAATTGGAGAAACAAACCTATGACTCTTCCCTCTGGCAAAATCCCCAAAAAGCAGCAGAAATCCTGAAAAAACTCACCGAACTAAAAAAAGAGGTTGATGAAATAGAAATGTTAAGCTTATTTTTTGCGGAAAAAGATTATAAACAAGCAGCTAAACTAATTAAAAAATATCAAATTCTTCTCTTTTTATCAGGTCAGTATGATAAAAATGATGCCATCTTTTCGATTCATGCCGGACAAGGAGGAACTGAAGCTATGGATTGGTCAAATATGCTCTTTCGTATGTATACGCGTTATTTTGAAAAAAAAAGCTGGAATTGTGAAGAAATTGATCGGGTTATTGGAGAAGAAGCGGGAATTAAAAGTACTATTATCCATGTTAAAGGTAACTATGCCTATGGTCATCTTAAAGCTGAAGCCGGTGTCCATCGTTTAGTCCGTCAATCACCTTTTAATGCCGATAAACTGCGTCAAACTTCTTTTGCTTTAGTAGAAGTACTGCCGCTTATTGAACAAAAAGAGATTAATATTAAAGAGGAAGATTTAGAATGGCAATTTTATCGCAGTGGTGGCCATGGCGGTCAGAATGTAAATAAGGTAGCTACAGCAGTCCGCCTCACCCATAGACCTACTGGCATTACTGTTACCTGCCAAACCGAAAGACAACAAGGACAAAATAGAGAAAATGCCTTAAAAATTCTTCGCGCTAAACTATGGCAGATTGAACAGGAGCATAAAGCCCAAACTATAGCAACTTTTAAAACCGAAAAAATTGCTTCCTGGGGAAGACAAATTCGCTCCTATGTCCTCCACCCCTACCGTTTGATTAAAGATCTGCGTACTGAATATGAAGAAACGAATACTGACAAAGTTTTAGACGGCGATCTTGATCCTTTTATTGAGGCTTATCTAAAAACAGCTTAAATTAATTAAAACTAAACTTAATAAACATTTGAATTTTTTTTTTATTCTTGTTATTCTTTTTTTATATGAGAACATTTGAGGATAAAAACGATTTTGTCAGCTCTAATGACAATCAACTTTCCTGGTCTAAATTTTGTTTCTTTTTAATAATTGCTTTATTAATTGGTGGTTTTACCGGTTATGGCTTGGCCCGATATCAATCCTTTTCTCAAAAAACTACTGCAGTTAAAGAAACAAGTAATATCAGTGATACCAAAGCTCAAAAAACGATCGGCATCGCTGACAAAAAAACTTTTAAAGATCAAGCGGAAGGGATATTGAAAGAAGGAGGAATTGATGGAGAAGGAAATTTTCATCTCCAACGGCCAGGAGGAGAATCTCAAAACGTTTATCTTACATCAACTACAGTAGATTTATCCGCTTATCTTGGTAAAAAAGTGCGTGTTTGGGGACAAACTTTTACCGCTAATAAAGCTGGTTGGCTTATGGATGTAGGATTAGTCGAGATTCTTCAATAAAAAATTTATTTATTACCAATGATTGTTTTTGAAAAAGTTTCTAAAAAATATCCCCTCGGTAATTTTGCTCTTCAAAACATCTCTTTTAAGCTGGAAGATAATGATTTTGTCTTTTTAGTTGGTCCATCCGGAGCGGGCAAAACTACTATCTTAAGATTAATTTTAGGAGAATATCCTCCTTCTGCCGGTACAATTATGGTTGATAACCTTGATATTAGCGATAAAAAATTTAATCAATTTGAAGCTCTGCGCCGACGGATTGGTTTTGTGTTTCAAGATTTTAAGGTGTTGGCTGATAAAAATGTATTTGAAAACATTGCTCTTGCTTTAAAGGTCATAGACATCATGCCAGAAAAAATTGAAGAGGAAGTTAAAAAAGCATTAGAGTTAGTGGGATTAAAAAATAAAGAGCAGGTTTTTCCTATTCAGCTCTCTGCCGGTGAACTACAACGGATTGCTATTGCCCGAGCAATTGTAGGCAACCGTGATATTATTCTTGCTGATGAACCCACCGGCAACCTTGACCCTAAAACCGCCTGGGAAATTATGAAGATTTTTAAAAAATTAGACGGCAAGCGTACTATTATTATTGCTACTCATAATACCGATATTGTTAATAGTCTCAAAAAGAGAGTAATTTATCTTAAGGAAGGCAAGATTATTAATGATCATCATCAAGGAGGTTATGACCTATGAATACAATATTAGTTTCAATTAGAAGAACGCCTTACCAATCGCTAGCTACCTTTTTGGTACTTTTTGTCACTTTATTTTTATCTACGATTTTATTAATCGTTTATGCTTTTTCCCATAGTTTGCTTGATTATGTAGAAACTCGACCTCAAGTAACGGCTTATTTTCAAACCAATATTACTGAAGCGGAAATACTAAAAATTAAAAATGAATTGTTAGCTTCAGGCAAAGTTGCTTCAGTTAAATATATCTCTAAAGAAGAAGCTTTTAATCTCTACAAAAATATCAACAAAAATAACCCATTACTTTTAGAAATGGTTTCATCAGATATTCTTCCTCCTTCACTTGAGGTATATGCTAAAAAACCGCTTTTTTTGCCGGAAATTGCTGATTTTTTTAAAAAACAGCCGGGAATTGATGAGGTTAATTTTCAGAAAGATATTGTGGATCGTTTATTAAACCTAACTACCCTGCTTAAAAAGGCAGGAATTGTGTTTTTTGGCTTTTTAATTTTTATGTCAGTAATTGTTTTAACCACTAATACTCTATTTAAAATCTCGCTCAAAAAAGAAGAAATAGAGCTTCTGCGTCTTTTAGGAGCAACACGTTTTTATATTGAAAAACCTTTTCTGCTAGAAGGAAGTTTCTTAGCAATCTGCGCTTCGGTATCATCATTTTTAATTATTAGTGCTATTTTATTTTATGCTAATCCTTTTCTTAATTCTTATTTAAGAGGAATTAATGAACTTAACTTTTTTTTTGCTGGTTCAAGAATCAATATTTGGCCTTTAAATGAAATATTTTTAGGAGTAGTTTTTGTCCTCGTAACTCTCTTTGGGATTATAATTGCTATCTTCTCTAACTTGCTCGCCACCAATAAATATTTAAAGTAATTTCTTTTATATAATTAAGAAAGGATGAGAAAAAATACTGTAATTATAATCATTTGCTTTTTACTATTATTTTCCTTTTTTGCTTCTCAAACTTCAGCCCTTGAATGCGGTTCTCATGCAGCTAATGAAGAGGAGATAAAAAAAATTGAACAGGATTGCATTGATAAAATAAACCAATCCCGACAACAGGCCAATACTTTATCCTCGCAAATTAAATTAATGGATAGTCAAATAAATCTTACCTTATTAAAAATTCAAGAGACTGAAGATAAGATTATCCAAACTCAAAAAGAGATTGATAATATCACCACTCGTATTGCCGGCCTAGATACCTCCTTAGATTATCTTTCCAAAACTTTACTAAAACGAGTAATTGATGGTTACAAACAAAGAAGTATTTCTTTATTAAATATTCTTCTTGCCAGTGATAATGCCAGCGAACTTCTCAATAAAATTAAGTATCAAAAAACCGCTCAGGAGAATAATCAAAGATTAATTATTAAAATTCAAGAACTAAAAAATAACTTTGAAGAGCAAAAGAAAAAACGCGAGGAAAAAAAAGTAGAACTAGATAGTTTAAATAAGACTTTAATTGAACAAAAAAACGCCTTAGCCAATCAAAAAGCCGCTAAACAAAAACTCTTAATTGAAACTCAAAACAGTGAGCAAATCTATCAACGTCTTCTAGCTCAAGCACAACAAGAATACGCTTCCATTAAAGGTATTATCGCCGGTAGTGGTACTGAAGTAAAAATTAGAGAGGTTAAAAAAGGAGAAACTATTGCTTCAATTATTCCAGGCGCATCTTGTAATTCTAGCGGTAAGCATTTGCATTTTATGATTAAATCCGGCAACAGTGAGGTTAATCCGTTTAATTATCTTAAAAATATTGATTATAGAAATTGCTCTGGCTCATCTTGTGATTCCAGTGACGGAGATATCTTTAATCCTAGCGGCAATCTTGATTGGCCAATCAGCGGACCAATTGTCTTTTTTCAGGGATATGGTAATACCTGGGCAGTCAGACATACTTGGGTAGGAAGAATTTATAGTTTTCACAACGGAATTGATATTGTTGGCGCTTCTGATAATATTCAAGCGATTGATGATGGAGAACTTTATCGCGGAAGTTATGGGGTGGGCTGTGCCTTGCCTTATGTCAAACTTGTGCATAAAAACTCTAATTTAACTTCTTATTATTTACATGTCTACAGTAACTAAAAATTAATTTCTTGTAGTCAATAGTCTATTGACAACTATCATTAAACCTGTATTTTTAGTTTATTATTATTCCTGTTTCTTTATCATTGTATACCGTATACCGTTTATCATTCCTGCTTTTTCTTTTAATTCTCGCATTAAGCGAGAATTTGAGAAAAAAACTTATAGTCTGGCTGGAATGACAAATGGCGCCGGAAACGACAATATAAAAACTCTAAGCAATAGACATGCCATTAATCAGTTAACAATATTAAATTAATCAACTTTTTATTTATTCAACATTCTATGAAGATAATTAATCTTGCTGTTTTGATTTTATTATTATTGCTTTTACTTATATTTAATAATGTCTTAGCCGCAGATAAAGTCGAGGTAACCATCACTGATTTTCCTAATGCTGTTATTATCGGACAAGAATTTGCTGTCAACTTTCGTGTCAAAAAAACTAATTCCCTTTTTAATAGTTTCTATTACAAAGGTCGTCTTGGTCAAACCGACCTTAATCAAGGAGAAACCTATAACTCCCTTACTGATAAATGGTTAACTGATACCTCAGCCTGGAGTAATTACCCCTTATCTATTTTAGATGAAAATGGCACCGCAACTATAACCGCTAAATTAAGAACTAAATCTACTCTAGCCAGCGGTCCAGCTAATTTAGTACTGCGCATTAATCTAGACGGAACAAACTATGATTCCACCCTCCAAATCATTAATTTACTACTACCTTTAATCACTCCTGATCCAACTCCATTAATTTCTTCTTCTGCCTCCTCTTCAACTGAGGAAAGTACTCTATCTTCTATCTCATCACCTACATCAATACCAACAGAATCACCTACTCCAACTCCGTTTCCTATTAGCAACATCTTTCTCAGTGAAATAATGGTTTATCCGGAAACCACCGATTGTGAATGGGTAGAAATTTATAATGGTAATAACTTCCCAGTTTCTCTTAATAATTGGTATCTTGATGATCAAGAGAATGGAGGTTCATCACCAAAAAAATTTACCCTGAATCTCCCGGCTCTAGGATTAGCGGTTTATGATTTATCTTTTTCGATGTTTAATAATACGCAAGATCAAGTCAGATTGCTAGACAACAATAAAAACGTCGTTGATAGTTTTGAATACGATAAAGCAGAAAAAAATTTAACTTGGGCAAGAACTGATTTTACTCAAGATAATTTTTGTTTGCAAACTCCCTCCAAAAACCAATTTAATTCCTCCTCGTGTCTAAATGCAACTACTACACCACTATCACCTAACTCTACCTTTATTTCTTCCCTCCCTACTCTTTCTCCGAGTAAGCGTCAGGATGCTTGGTTACCATCACCAACTGCTAATAACAAAAAAATTGCTCGCTTTACCCGCATCAAACCCTCACTTTTACCCTCAATCACTACCAATCAAATACTAGGCATTAACCAATCAGCCGTCTTACCGGTTAAATTTCATCAACGCTCACGCTCTTTAAACAAAAGTTTGCTTTTTCTCTCTATCACCCTTCCTATTTTGACAATTATATCGGTTTTGCTTAAAATAAAAAAATATGCTGCGCAAGCTAATTTATTATTGGATACCTCCGCTACTGTGGATGGGGTTAATCTTTACAGGCTCCAGTCAAACCAAAACACAGGTAAGTAATTTTTATTGGGTAAATTTTGTTGTGTTTAAATCGCTACATATTATTGAATACGCTCTGCTATTTTTTCTCTGGTTTAGAGCTATTTATTATTCTTTTCCCCAAATAAAAAATATTAATTTTTGCTTTTTTATTGCTTTTTTGCTTACTATTATTTATAGTGGAACTGATGAATTTCACCAACTATTTGTGATTAGCAGAAGCGGTTCATATAAAGATATTTTAATTGATACGTTAGGAATAATAATATTGTTGCTTTTTATCAAAAAAAATTTTCGGCTGGTAAAAAAAATTCTATGAAACAATTAATCGCTAAAATGCACAATTTTTTTCTTCATCATCCGGAAAATAACTATAAAGATAAAACTCAGAAACTGATTTTTTAAAGATTTAATATAATGTTTGCAATTT
>CAZYRU010000044.1:0-7045 GCA_964649995.1 uncultured Gammaproteobacteria bacterium | reverse complement strand
CGTAGAGATCAAAAATAAACTGCTAAAATATGATGGTCGCATGTTTTTTCCTGAAGAAATTGTTAATTTTGCGGAGAAAAAATATGACAGTTGATAATCTTACTGGTTATAAACCAACTTGGTGTCCTGGTTGTGGTAATTGGGGAATTTATACGGCCTTAAAAAATGCCTTAACTAAACTCAAACTTTCTGCCGATAAAATTTTGGTTAGTTTTGGTATTGGTTGTTCGGGGAATATGAACGATTTTCTTAATGCCTATGCAATTCATGCTTTGCATGGAAGATCAATACCAATGGCGATTGGGATGAAGATTGCCCGTCCGGATATGACGGTAATTGCGGTAGTAGGCGATGGTGATTGTTATGGTGAAGGAGGTAATCATCTGCTTCATGCACTACGGGGTAATCATGATTTAACAGTGATAGTACATAATAATAGCGTTTATGGTTTAACTACAGGTCAAACTGCTCCCACTGCTAGACAAGGCTATCGTTCAAAATCTACTCCGCTGGGGATTATCGAGAAGCCTTTAAATCCTTTAAGTTTAGCTTTAACTCAAGGAGTAAGTTTTCTTGCTCAGGCTTTTGCCGGCAACGTAGTAAATGCCACAGAGATTATTACTCAGGCGATTAAACATCGAGGATTGTCTTTAGTTAATTTCCTTCAGCCATGCATAACCTTTAATAAGGTATATACTTATGATTATTTTAAACAACACACCTATCTACTTGAGCGGGATTATAATTACTGTGATTATAATTTAGCTTTACAGAAAGCAGAAGAATATAGTCAGGAAAAATTTGCCTTAGGAGTAATTTATCAAGAAAAAAGACCAACCTATACTGATTATTTAAATAAATTAACCCAAGCCAAAAAAGCATTAGATTATCATCTTCTTTTGCAAGAGTTTAGTTAAGGTTAAGCAAATTTTGATTGACAATTAGCAAATTAAGTGTTATACTGCTAATTATAATTATATGACTATTCTTAATAATTCATTTAATCAAGGTAGACATCCGGTGGTTTCGGTACGAGAAGGAGTAGTTTTTCCCAATACTGAGAATGTGTTAATTTTTGGTCGAAAAAAAAGTACCAATGCGATTGAAGAAGCATTAAAAAAGGATAAGAAAATTATCCTACTAATGCAAAAAAATTCTCAGACAGATAATCCTCAACCGAAAGATCTTTACTGGATAGGAGTTTTGGCCGAGATTAAAAAAACTGCTCTTGGTGATAAAGGAGAAATTAATGCTTTGGTTAAAGGATTAAAAAAAATTAGCGTGCTTAAATTTATTAAAGAAGAGCCTTATTTTGAAGCTGAATGGAAAAAAATCAATGATCAAGTGGTAGAAGATGAAGAGATGCAGGCAATGATTAAATATATTTCTTCTCAGGTTAAAAAAGCAATTAATTTAGGTAAAACACTTGATCTTGTGTCTTTAATGAATGTCATGAATGTGATTAACCCGCTAGATTTTTCTTATCAGGTAGCAGTGATTTTAGATATCAAAAATACTCAAAAACAGGCGCTACTGGAGGAGACAAATGTCAAAGAGCGGTTACGCAAAGAGATTGATTATATTGATCGGGAAGTAAAGATTCTTGAGATTGAACATAATATTTCTTTTAAAACGCAAAAAAAATTTGAAGAAGGAATGAAGGAAACTTTACTGCGGGAAAAAAAGCGGACGATTGAGGAGGAATTAGGGGAAAGAGGGGAAGATAAAGAGATTAGTGAATATCGCCAAAAAATAAAAAAAGCCAAAATGCCTCCTTTAGTAGAGGAGAAAGCATTAAAAGAGTTGAAGCGATTAGCTCAGATGTCGCAATTTAATCCTGAAACTTCATATTTAAGGACTTATCTTGATTGGTTGGTGGAGATGCCATGGTCTACCACCTCAAAGACAGTGATAGATATTAAAAAAGCAGAAAAGATTTTAGATGAAGATCACTATGGTTTGAAAAAAATCAAAGAAAGAATTTTGGAATATTTAGCGGTTTTAGAGTTGCGGAAAAGATTAAAACCTGAAGAAACCAGTAAACATAAATCGCCCACCATTCTTTGTTTTGTGGGACCACCGGGCGTAGGTAAAACTTCACTAGGTAGGTCTATTGCACGGAGTCTAGGACGAAAATTTGTGAAGATGTCTTTAGGTGGTATTAGAGATGAGGCAGAAATTCGTGGTCATCGGCGTACCTATGTGGGCGCTCTACCCGGTCGGATTATTCAAGGGATTAAACAAGCCGGATCGAAAAATCCAGTGTTTATGCTGGATGAGATTGATAAAGTAGGCCAAGATCATCGTGGTGATCCATCAGCAGCTTTATTGGAGGCACTTGATCCAGAGCAAAATAGTGCTTTTTCCGATCATTATTTAGAGGTACCTTTTGATCTATCTGATGTATTTTTTATTACTACCGCTAATATTCTTGATACTATTCCTAGCGCTTTACTTGATCGGCTGGAGGTAATTCATTTTCCCGGTTATACCGAAGAGGAAAAATTTTTTATTGCCAAACAATATTTATTGTCAAAACAGCTTGAAGCGCACCACTTAAAAAAAGAGGAAGTAAAAATGAGTTCAGAAGCAATTAATACTATTATTCGCCGCTATACTCGGGAGGCAGGCGTAAGAGAGTTAGAAAGACAGATTGCGGCAGTATTTAGAAAAATAGCGCGGGAAATTGTTGAGAAAAAATTTACTCACATTTCAATTACCATCAAAGATCTTCATCGATATTTGGGTCCTTTTAAATATTCATCGCAGATGATTGAAGAAAAGGATACGATTGGAATCTGTACAGGTTTAGCCTGGACGCCGGTTGGAGGTGATATTCTGTTTATTGAGGTATCGTTGATGCCGGGTAAAGGAAGTTTGACTTTAACCGGTCAGCTGGGTGATGTAATGAAAGAATCGTGTCAGGCCGCTTTATCTTATATTCGTTCTCACTGGCAAAGCTTTGGTTTGGAAAAAAATTTTTATTCTAAAATGGATATTCATATTCATGTTCCTGAAGGGGCGGTTCCTAAAGATGGTCCTTCTGCTGGTATTGCTATTATAACCGCGATGGTATCGGCTCTAACTAAAACGCCGGTAAGGCGGGATGTGGCAATGACAGGTGAAATTACTTTAAGAGGGCGGGTTTTAGAGATCGGTGGAGTAAAGGAAAAAGTTATTGCCGCTCATCGTGCACAGATTAAAACTGTTATTCTACCAAAAGATAACAAAAAGGACCTAGAAGATATTCCTAAAAATGTTCTTAATGATTTACAGTTTATCTTTGCTCAAAAAGCAGAAGATGCACTTAAGGTAGCTTTATTAAAAACTCCCGTTAAGAGATAATATTCACAAAAAATAACTGCGGATTGAGTAGGCAAGATTATACAGACGATATTCTAAAGGTTTAATTACTAAATCTATACTTGGACAAAGTTCAAGATATTCTGAACCATAACCTTCTTTAAAACGGGTAAATCCTGCCCAAGGATGATTGGGATTATAACGGGGAGGTAAAGAGCCCCACATATCCAAATACTCAGCTTTAAGTTTTTGCCCCAACAGAATAGTTTCCCACATTAAAAGATTAGCACCCATGAGATTACGGTATTGATCGCAGGTGCCGCCGTAAACATAATACAGGCGATTATTAAAATGAAAAAGTTCATAAGCAGCTAAGGCAGTTTCATTATAGTAAGCAATCAAAATATGAGCAATATTTTTTTTCAAGTATTCAAAAATAATTTGATGATAATTTAGATTATGTCCGCGATAATGTTGACGTTGGCAAGTAGCAAAATAAAGTTGGCTAAAGATAGTAAATCCTTGCGTGTTGGTAGCTTCCTTAACTACTACACCTTTTTTTTGTGCCAATTTAATATTATAACGGGTTTTGGCTTTCATTTTTTTAAGCAGTACTTCTTTATCTGGTTTTAAGTCGAGTATTTGAGTAAAGGAGGGAAATAAAGCATGAGGAGAAAGTTTTAATTGAGGGTGAAGAAGGTGTAAATTAGAGATCTTATCTTTGAGATTGACGGCGGTTTCATAAGGCTCAATTTTGATAAAAATACAGTTGTTAGCTTGGCCGATTTTTTTAATCATATCTAAAACTTCAGAGTTAGGAAAAACAGAGCGAGGGAGATAACCAATATATAATTGAGTAGCAGGAATTTGATGCAGGGTAAGTTGAAAAACATTAGTTAATTGATTTTGATGAAATTCTCCTAGTCGCACTAATTTAATACCCATTTTTTTCCTCGCCTCTCCCCACTCCCAAGATTGAAGCGGGTTAATGGCTTTTTGGTTCCATTGCTCAGCAATTTTTTGATCAAAAATGACTTTTAGCATATACTTTTTTCAGTAAATTTAAGGTTTCCTTGCCGCATTTTTCCCAAGAAAAATATTTAATTCTTTCTTTACCCTGATTAATTAATTTTTCTCTTACTTTTAAGTCGGTATTGAGCAAAAGTAATTTTTCTTCTAATTCTAACTCATTATGGGGATCAAAGTATAACGCCGCCTCACCGGCGACCTCAGGTAGACTGGAGGTAGATGAACAGATTACCGGACATTTATAGCTTAATGCTTCCAAAACCGGAATTCCAAATCCTTCATAAAAAGATGGTAGCACCAGACAAAAGGCATGACTATAAAGAATACTGAGATTGTAATCATCTAAAAATCCGGTTAAAATGATTTTTTCTTTATAATCAACCTGGTTGATTGCTTGATAAATATCTTGCCATAACCACCCTTTTTTTCCTACAATAACTAGTTTAAAATCAGGGTATTTTGTTTGAAAATTGCCAAATGCTCGTACTAGGGTGAGGATATTTTTTCGTGGTTGAATAGTACCTACATAGAGAAGATATTTTTGTTGAGGAAGATTAAGGTTTATTTTAGTTTTTGGGGAGGCAATATTTTTTTCAAAACCATTATAAATTACTTGAATTTTATTTTCAGGAATATGGTAGTAGTGTTGAAGATCCTTTTTGGTTGATTGGGAAACACAGATGATTTTTTGCGATTTTTTTACAGAGTAGCCGGTCCAATTTTTTAATTGATACAAATCTTTTTTTAAGAATTCTGTCGGATAGTAAAAATAAGATAAATCATGTACAGTAGTGACTAAAGGACAAAAAATAAATCGGGGCGCATAATGAGCCGGTGAGAAAAAGACATCAATTTTTGAAGAAGAAAAATGGTTTCTTAACAAAAACCATGGTAAAAAGAACTGCGACCAAAGAAATTTTCCTCTTACTACCTGATAGGAAAAATTTTTGTTGCCTAACGGTAGATCATTTAACGGAGGATTTTTTAAAAAAATAATAAACTGGAGGGAGGGACTGGATTGTTGATGAAAATATTCCAATAATTTTAAGGTATAAACCGATACTCCCACTCTTGTTTTTACATTGGCTTCATTGCCATCAACACCGATTAACATATTTTAAGTTTTTAATTTTGGTTTAAGGCAGTTATCAACTTATTATAATAATTTTGCCAAGTAAATTTTTTTTGTTGTATTAGACCTCTTTTAGCATAAATTTGACGTAATTCTGGTTTATTAAGCATTAGGGTTAGTTTTTGTGTAATATCCTCAATTATAAAAGGATCGAAAGTTAATGCCGCCTCACCGGCAATTTCCTTAAGAGAAGAGGTGTTGGAGCAGGCAACCGGCACTCCTCGTTGCATCGCCTCAATAATCGGATAACCAAAACCTTCCCAGATTGAGGGGTAGATAAAAAAAAGACAGTGTTTATAAAGAGCATCTAGTTCTTTATCAGTGACTAAACCTAATAATTTAATATTACTAGGCAGTGTTAAGTTGAGATTTTCCCAACCTGGTGGACCAACAATAGCCAAATCAATATCAGGCCGCTTTAGATTTAAAAAAGCATTAATTAAACGGGGAAGATTTTTACGGGGTTCAATTTTACCTACTGTAAGTAGATAATTTTTCCTCAAGTTAAAAGATCGAGCAGGTGTAATTGAGGAAAAAGCGCTAATTTTTACTCCGGGGTAAATTACTTTGATTTTATTTTGAGAGAAGTGCAGTAAATTAATTAAATCATCTTTAGTTGATTGAGAGTCGGCGATTACTAACTGTGATTCTTGCTGGACTAAGCACAAACGTTTTTTTTGTACCTGAATTATTTTAGGTAAGACTGTTTGGGGAAAGCGCAAGAATGCTAAATCGTGGACAATGGTGGCTTTTTTAATTTTTTTTGCCGGTGGTTCATTCCAATCTGAAGTAATAAACCAATCCAGATCAGGAAAAATATTTTCTAGTTTAAAGATACGCCATTGATTCCAGAGGAGATTAAGAAAGGTCGGAGGAAGTTTAAAGCTGACTATACGTTTATTGGATTGAGCAATGGTCTTATTAATCGACGCTGGTATTTTTTTTCTTAATGATGAGAAGAAAAAAATCCAGTGATTATTGGTATCATAGCGGCAAATAGTGTCTACCAACCCTTGAGTGAAACGGGCAACACCGGTTCCTTCATAGGCAATTTGTGAGATATCAAGACCAATTTTCATGGATAAAATTAATAATTAATTATAAATAAAATATTCGAGCTTATTTTTTTTCAATATAATGATAAACCTGTTCCAATTTTTCGGATATTTTTTTCCAATTATATTTTTCCTTAATTAAGCCATAAGCTTGAGTACGAATTTGTTCATATAGTTGCTTATTATTAAGCAGGCGGATAATTTGAGAAGCAAATTCTTGGGCGGTGTGGGCAACTAATGCATGTTTTTCATTAACTATTGCTAATCCTTCAAGACCGGTTTTGGTAGATATCACTGGTATGCCTGCGGCCATTGCTGCTAAAATTTTTAGCCGTGTACCGCCTGGTCCAAAAATAGGTGCTATAAAGATAGTTGCTTTTTGAAAATAGTTCTTGACTAATTCTTGATCTTCGGGTTGATTGTCAATAATTTTTAAACTACTGCTTTTTTTTATCTTTAGTTTTTTAGCATTTTGTCCAGAAATAATTATTTGCAAATGCGGTAGTTTTTTAGTTAATAAGGGATA
>CAZYRU010000043.1:0-7107 GCA_964649995.1 uncultured Gammaproteobacteria bacterium | reverse complement strand
AAGTCGTAACAAGGTATCCGTTCTGGAAGGAGCGGATGGATCACCTCCTTTCTAATTTTTTGCATAGCAAAAAATTAGTCCGCCTAGTTTCGCACCACGAGCCGTGCTACGAATAGTAGCTAAGGCAAGTGGGAAGAAATGGCGGACGTTCTCTCCTAACCCGTTTACTTCGACTAAAAACCCGTTATCTTAAGCGGTGCTCCCGGTTGGGGAAAGTTAAACTCATCTTTACCAGTAGTAGGATTTTTTTCTGTAAAATGACGCCAAATTGAAATTTCTAAATAAGGATTGTTTTTCTTTCCTGAAGATCCCGGATAAATAACCAATTGACCTGGTTTTCCTCCAAAAAGATTACTGACATAAATCGCTTTTTTTTCTACCTGATTAATAGTAATTTTAACCTCATCATTAATCTCATATTTACCCTTAAAATCAGCAGCCGTTAAATTAGTTTTTATATTACCAAAATTATCGATATGTAAAATATAATACCCTTTAATATCAGCAATAAAAAAATTATGGACTTCTTCTAGACCCAACTGATCATCCAAATTATCTGCCAAATGAGCGCAAACACGTGAATAAAGATCACGGGAACGAAATTGACTACCCTTATCTAAATCTTGATAAATAAAGCTTACCTTAATTTTGTCTTTAATTAAGGAAAAAACATACTGAGCGTTGGGTCCACAAACAGTCACACCGGAGTGAAGTTTAAGTACAAAAAAATCTGCCCCTTTAGCTTTTTCAACTCCAACTGTACTATGTATCCGCGGATCAGTATTAACAAAAAAAACTGTTTCTAACGGCCGACCAAAGCGTTCTTCCACTTCTACTAATTGCTCAAGTAAAAAAGCTGTATGAAGAGTAGAAGGAGTAGAAGCAACAAAACTCAGATTCAAGGTTTGAGGATTTTGCGAAAAACCCTCAACCACCGTCCGATATTCTTGACAAGTAAGGCTATCGGCTGCCCAATCGGCAATAACAATCAGTTTTTTCATTTTTACCAATGTAATAAATTACTAATTATAGTAAACAGCGAAGCCCCTACTATTATAATCGAACTTATAATGGCAAAATAGTTATAAAAATTATTATTAGTGTATTTACCCATTAATTTTTTATTATTAGTAATCTTAAGCAAAAAATAAAAAATTAATGGTAAAAGAATCCCATTAAAAGACTGTGTAAAAAACACAATTTGAAATAAAGACACACCAGGCAATATTACTACTAACCCAGCTAAAATCATCTGAATCATAAATAAAGAATAAAATTGTTTACTTTTATGAAAAGGTTTATCTAAACTACCCTCATAACCAAAAAATTCAGAGAAAGCATAGGCAGTGGTCAATGACACAATTACACTTCCCATAAAACCGGCATTTAAAATCCCCAAAGCAAACAACACACTGGCTAATTCACCGGCAAAGGGCTTAATGGCTAAAGCCGCTGCTTCTCCTGAGGTAAGAGAAATATTATTAATAAATAAAGTAGCGGCAGTAGCTACAATCATAAAAAAAGAAAAAAAATCAGTTAAAAATGCGCCAAATATTGTTTCAATCTGTGCATACCTTAGTTTTTTTTCACCATGAATTTTCTTATCAAGAATATAACTATGGACAAAAAACTGTCCCCAAGGAGTAATCGTCGTTCCCAAAACCGCAATTGCCGCAAAAACAAATTCTTTAGTCAAAGAAATATTGGTAGGAATAAACATGCTTTTTAACGCCAGTGACCAATCAGGACGCGCTTTAATCGCTGAAATAATATAGGAAATATAAAAGAAGCTGGTAATTAAAAAAATATTTTGATTAGTTCTATAATTACCTTTACTTACAAACACAAAAGCAAGACAAATCATAGTAATCAAAAGCGGAATGGAAGGAAGATTAAACATATTGGCAGTAATCTTAATGGCGGATAAATTAGCGATAATCGTCCCTAAATTTGCAATTGTCAAGGCAAAAAAAACAAAAACCGAAACTTTAATCCCATATCTTTCTCTTATTAAATCACCTAACCCCTTACCTGAGATAATAGCAATTCTTACCCCCATTTCCTGAGTAATCGCTAAAAGAACGGTAACAATCAATAGAACAAATAAAATCGAGTAACCAAATTTCGCTCCCACTAAAGAATAAGTAGCCACACCTGCCGCATCATTATCCGACATTGCCGTAATGGTAGCTGGACCAAAAACCGTCAGAAAAAAAAGTAGATGGTATTTTAATTTATTCAAAATTTTAATCATCTTATTATTTTTTTAATAAATCATCACTTAAATGATCAAGAGAAACTATACCTAATATCTTTTTATTTTTATCAATTACCGGCAGAGTATGCAATCGATATTTTAATAATCTCTTAATCGCAATTGTTTTTGGTGTAGTAAGATAAAGAACAATTAAATTTTGATTCATAAATTTATAAACCTCGGTATCAAGCTTTTGCATTAACATTTCATGAAGATTAAAGACTCCAATTAATTGTTCATTCTCATTCACTACATAAATATTATTTAAATAATAAAAATCAGCGGTTTCTTTTTTAATTCTCTCAATTACTTCCCGAACGATCACAGAAGATTTCACAGCCAGAAATTCATTAATTAAAATGTCGCCAATCGGCGTCTTGGCGTAAGCAAGCAGATGCTCAAGGTTTTTTCTTTTTTTAACATCCATTAACTCCAAAATCTCTTTACGTTTTTTCCCAGAATAGGTAAGTAAAATATCCGCCGCATCATCTTCATTAATTAAATTTAACCATTCAATCACACTTTTACTGGAAAAGTTGTGAAACAAAGAAACTTGATAGTTAATATTAAAGTTTTCAATTACCTCTATTGCTAATTTTTTATCAATCAGACGTAAAATTTTTTTGGTATTGGCAATATTAGTCTGCTCAAGATAATCTGCTAAATCCTCAGGACGCAGATTTTTAAGTTTTTCCTCCCTTTTTCTTAATCTTACTCTGCCGCGGACTAACTCCAAAGGCTGAACATCACCCCAAGATAAAAATTTCGGCATAATCTGTTGACCCAAAAGGCGACATAAACGAATCACTACTTCATCTAAATTAAACCAGCGCAGAATTCCCAACACCCCAATATCAATCCCAGCAATTAATAAAGCTCCTTTATTCTGAATCGCCACATCATTAACACGAACAATTTTATTACCAACCAAATCAATAATTTGGGTATCAACTAAGTTTTTATCAATATAAATTTCATTATCCTTAAGGTCCTCCACCTGATAACTTTTTTCCAAAACCAAAATATGATTAATTTTATTTAAAAATTTAATAGGGACCAATAATTCTTCTTTAAGCTGATTAATAATAACTAATTTAGTAATTAATGGATTATCGGTTGCTAAAAAAATGAGGTCATCTAATTTTCCTATCTTAATCCCATCTTCACTCATTACAATTTTTCCCTTAAGTTCAGAAAAATAGAGCATATCACTATTATAATAGATAATTTTTCAATTAATACTAAATAATTCAAGGAAAAAGTTGAGTAGTTGATTGTTGCATAATTTAATGTATAATAATTTATTAAGTACTGGGCCGTTAGCTCAGCTGGTTTAGAGCGCAGTCCTGATAAGACTGAGGTCTTTGGTTCAAGTCCAAAACGGCCCACTTATTTATTTAAACTTCACCGAAAAGAATTTAAGAATTTTTGTTTATCACCAATACCCAAGTTACTCAATAAAAAACAAGGTCGCGTAGCTCAGCTGGTTTAGAGCGTTCGGTTTACATCCGAAAGGTCACAGGTTCAAATCCTGTCGCGACCACGAGGTTTATTCAATTTATTCAAGCTGTTTTTTTCGGCCTTTAAAATCTTTATAATAGCGGTAGTTAACCTCCCAGGCTCCGCCTTCAGGAACAGCTATCTTGCCATATCCTTCCGGCACATCAATCACAAATCTCGCTGTAGCAGCAATACCGGATAATTTAGGTCTTAATTTTTGCCAAAGTATAATGGCTTTTTTTATGGATACAGTAAAATGATCAGCCCAATAAACCGGGTCATTTTGGAAAAGATAATATGGCCGATATCCTTCTTGAGTAAGCCTGGTAAATAATTCAATTAAAACTTTTTCATCATCATTGACTCCTTTTAATAAAACCGATTGCGTCAAGATATTGGCTAAAGCAATTTTTCTAAAGTTATTTAAAACCTTAATTGTCGCAGTAGTTATTTCGGCAGGATGATTAAAATGAACCATCAAATAGGGATTTTTGATTTTAGTCAAAAGTTTATAATGCCACGTTTGAATCGTTTGGGGATTACTCACCGGCAAACGCGTCCCAATACGAATAATTTTTAGCTGACCTTGTTTCTGTAATTTTACTAAAGCATTAATAATATTAGTCAAATATTGACGAGGAGCTATCAGTGGATCACCACCGGAAATAATGATCTCTTCTAATGAGGGATGTTTTTGAATAAAAGTCACTACTTCTTTTATTTCATTTTCATTAAGAAAAGGTCTTTTAATCTGAGCTGATATGCCTACCTGCCTCCCTCTAGTGCAAAACCGACAATAAGAGGCGCAATAATTAGTCACCAACCATAAGGCTCTACCTTGATATTTATAAATTAATCCTGGTGCTACCTCATGCTCTTGTTCATTAAGAGGATCTCTGCTGGTTGATGTTAAAAGACGGTGTTCTTTTTCTATATTGGCTAAAAATTGCTTTCCAATTGGTCCTTTTTTACCACCAGTTTTTTCAATTAATTTAAGAAGATGTAAAGATACCACTTCGGGCAAACTGCCTTCAGGTAAACTAGCCTGACTACCTTTAGGAATAATTTTTTCCATAAATTCTTTTTAATGCAGAATTAATAATTAAGGTTAATAAGGTATCAAAATCAATTTGAGCCGCCCGAGCAGATAAAGGCAAATAGGAAGAAACCGAGACTTCCGGAGGAATTAACCCGGCAGGATGATTGATATCTAAAATATAGGGCTGACCTTGAGTATCACAGCGTACGTCCATCCGACACCAATCCTGAAGACCTAAAGCTTTCCAAGCTGCTAAACAAACCGCAGTAATTTTAGTTTGTAATTTTTCTGGTAATTGAGCTGGACAGACAAGATGATTGCTTGGACCCTCTTCCTCAACAAACCACTTAACCTCAAAAGAATCAATCGGATAATATTGTTTAGGTAAAAGCTGATGATTAGGCTCAATAAAAGGTAAAATTTGAGGAGGATTACCAATAAGAGGAACTGAAAATTCTCTACCGGTTAAAAAAGGCTCAACAAACGCCGGTTCTTTAAAAGTTTGCAAAATCCATTGCACTTGTTTTTTTAGAGACTGCGGATTATAAACAATACTGGAGTTAATAATACCAGCGGATGAACCCCTAGCTGATGGTTTAACTATTAAAGGAAATTTAAGAGTACTAGCTAATTCTTCCTTATCGCTGGTAAAAAGCTGAAAAGGAAGAGTAGGAATTTGACGCGACAAAAGCACTTCTTTCATTTTGGGTTTATTTAAAATCAATCCTTGAGTCAAAGGTGAAGCGCCAGTAAAAGGCAACTCCAACATCTCTAACATGGCCGGTAAGTGAGCATAGCGGTCTTTACCATAAATACCTTCGGAATAATTAAACACTAAATCAATCTCTTTGCGATACCGATAGAGTTTTAAATATGCTTCCTTGTTTGCTTCTATGGGGATTACTCGCTTAACCAACTGGCGCAGATGAAGAACAATATTATCAATAGTAATTTGATCATCAAAATCTGTTTCCAGTTGAGTACGAGGATCATCAAGACTAGGATATTGATGTCTTACGTTATAAACAAAAGCCAGTGTGAGAGTTTTGAAGTGTTTCATGTTAGTCTCCATTACCATTATTAGTGAGAGGAAGCCGTTTCTTACCGGCTTCATCACGAATAGTATTAAGTAGTAGTCGTTTTAAGATCTCCGAAAAAGATACTCCATAAAGATCAAGAATATTGCCCAAAGCGCAATCTAACTCTTTTGGCCCAAAAGCAGGATTACTATTACAGTCAATAAAAAAATAACGACCCGAACTATCAAGACGAATATCAAACTTACCATAATCCGCCATTTTAGTAATTTCAAAGGCGCGCTTTACATACTCTCTTAATAAAGGATCATGATATTTTTGATAATAAAATGCTTCCTCATTATTTTCTAACCATTGATCTTCAAAAGTAGCAAAAACATACCGCTTGTCTTTTTTATTAAAAACTTTTTCTGCTAAATAAACCTTTTTATTTAAACCTTCCAACAACATTGCGGTAATCTCACGGCCAACAATAAATTCCTCAACCAAAACTGGCTGTTCATAGGTTTTAATTAAAAACTGCAACCGATCACGCAGTTCTTTCTCTGTTTCAGACACTGCATTTTTATTAATCTCTACTGCACCGTGAATCTCATTTAATTTAGAAATTAAAGGAAATCTTAAAGTTGGATCAATCGGATCATTATAATTATTAAAGAGCTGATAATGGGGGATAGGAACACCATTTTGCTCCAATAATTTTTTAATCAAAAATTTATTATAAGAAAGAGACTCTCCTAAAATACCGGCACCAGTATAGGGAATATCCAGTAATTCCAATAAAGCAGGAATCGCTGAGGCAAGATATTCATTCCCCTTTACCGAACCAACTAAATTGATCGCAACATCAGGTCGTTCTTTCCTTAATCTGGAAGCTAAAAGGTGATTAGCCGGCAAAAGAACAGTCTTAACATGAATCTTATTTAAATACTCGGCGATTTTTTGTGCATCGAAATAGGCATCTTTTTCAGTAATATACTGAACTTCTGTAGGAAAATATTCGCGTTTAACTTCGCTGTAAATAATAGCAGTTAAATGGGGTAAAGAATAATTTTTGTTATTGAGCTTACGCTCAGGAGGTTTGTCTTTTTTTATTTTAGCTTTTTGGGATTTTTTCATGTTAAATATTTTTTAATATTAAACATTATTATTGTTTTTAAAAAAATGTCAAGAGGAAGATTACGGGTAATCTAAAAAACTTGCAGCAAAAAATAAAATAAAAATATATGGATAAACTAAATTAAATACCTTCTGAAGGGTAATCAGAAAGTATT